>WBXE01000249.1 GCA_008932955.1 Verrucomicrobiota bacterium | reverse complement strand
CCAGCCCAAGAGCGCCGACACCGGCCGCTGGATCGAGTGGTTAGGCACCGCGCTGCCGCCAGCGCAAGCCGATGAAAAGATTCGCGGATTTGTTAGCACGTGGACCCAGAACGAATGCGAGGCCGCGGGCCATTGGCTGGGCTGCGCGGCCGATAGCCCGGCCAAGCACAGCGCCATCCGCGCCTATGCCGAAACGGTGGCCAGCTACCAGCCGCAAGTCGCCGTGGAATGGGCGCTGACGCTGCCGGAAGGCGACGAGCGGGACGCCACGCTCAAACAGATCTATCAAAACTGGCCGAAGACCGATGCTGCGGCGATTGAAGCCGCCGACGCCTTTGCTAAAGACAACGGCGTCGAGTAGCCGCGGTTACAAGCCGCTCGCCTGCCAACAGGCGAGGAAGCCGGCGGCGAAATCTGCCGGGCTGGCGGCGATCCAAGCCTTGATTTCCGCCACCGGCATCCACAGGGCGGCGCTCACCTCGGCGCAGGGGAAAAGCACTGGGCCGTCGTGGTTGGCCTGATAGACGCGGACGTGTTCCCAGCCGGTGGCGGCGGAGGCGGGGAGGCGGGCGACCTCGGTGGGCGAGGCGCCGCAGATGGCCATTTCCTCGTCGAGTTCGCGCAGGGCGGCGGCTGGGTAATCCTCGCCGGCGTTGAGGTGGCCACTGACGCTCGAGTCCCACAATCCCGGATGGACGTCCTTGAGGTGGGACCGGCGTTGGAGCAACAGATCGCCGCGTTTGTTGAAAACGAACACATGCACAGCGCGGTGGAGGAGTTGCTTGGCGTGGACATCGCCGCGGGTGGCAGTGCCGGTGACTTGATCGTCGGTATCGACCACATCAAAGAGTTCGTCGACGTTTTGTGGGCAATTCTTGAGCGGATGCGGATCAAAGGCGCGCGTCAGCTCCACCCACTCGGCGAGGTTCAGTTCTTCGCCGCGCACGGTCGCAGGGTGGCCGAGACTCGCAGCCAGCGGCGCCCACTCAGGGCCCGGTGGCAATTGGTTCTTGAGTTGCTTGCGGCGTTGCGCAAACCCCCGGCGGATCAATTCATCAAACAGCCGCGCGTCGAAGGCCGGCAGCCCGCTGTTGCGCGGTTGCAACACCGCCACTGCCGAGTCGATTTTTGGCCGCGGGTAAAACGCTTCGGGCGGCACCGTGCGCAGGGGCTTGACCAGCCAATTGACCTGGGTGCGCAGCGACAACACGCCATAGTCCTTGCTGCCGGGGGAGGCCGCCAGACGGTCAACGACCTCTTTTTGCAGCATGATGACGGCTCGCTCGAACGGATGTGGGCGGCTGAGGAGGTTTTTAAGGATCGCGCCGCCGGATGAGTAGGGGAGATTGCCCAGAAACTTCAGTGGCCGGTGTTTGAAGAGGCTGCGGCCGTCAAACTTCGCCCCATCCGCGTGATGCACCTCCACCCCGGGCACCCCGCGGAAGCGCTCACTCAAAGCCGCCGCCAAGCGCGCGTCAAATTCGATCAGAATCAAGCGCCGCACCTTGCCCGCCAGGTGCTCGCTCAGCGAGCCGGTGCCGGGACCCACCTCCACCACCGCGTCGTCGGCGCTGGCCTCGAGTTGGGCAACGATCCACCGCGCCATGTTCGGATCAACCAAAAAATTTTGCCCGAGCTGTTTGCTAGGTAGCACGCCCGCCTGATCCAGCATTTCATGAATTTCCCGACCTGTCATCGGCGCCCTTCATGAGGCCTGCGGCCGCCGCGTGCAATCCCAACCCGCGGCTATTTACCGGAAAGGCGCAGCGGCAATCTCCGAATCGCCCTGGACCATGAGAGGGCAATGGCCAATGGGCAGTGCCATGCTCCTGCGCATTGACTCTCCACTGGCAAGCCGGCTCAAGCCGGCGCTCCCTGGAAACGCCATGCAGTTTTTCATAAGTAAGCGTGGCCCATAGCGCCGTACGAAGATTCTGGAGCCCTACATCATAGGCGTCATAGTTTGCTGATCTATGACAGCTATGAATGAATCCATAATGAAAACCGACCGGCGCGGTCGCCTG
>WBXE01000248.1 GCA_008932955.1 Verrucomicrobiota bacterium | reverse complement strand
CAAGACAGCAAGACCAGATGGGAGAGCGCAGCGCTTATTCATCTGCTCTTCTTTTGCGTCTTGCAGCCTCCCAGTCCCCAAATCCATGCTGGAGATTGCCGGAATTCGTCCTTCGTTACGTCGTGCAGGATGTATTCTTCTGCCATGAAAACTTCAACGATCACCATCCGGCTGCCTCAATCCCAGCGGGACAATTTAAAGGCAACCGCAACGCAGCTCCACAAAACCGAATCCGACTTCATTCGCGAACTTCTGGCGCGTGAATTCGACCAAGCTGCTTTCGGCGAGCGGGCCGGTGAGTTCGTCGGGTGTCTTGACTCGGACGCCTCCGCGCCCGCCCCGGCGGAGGCATTCCGCGCCGCGATCAAGCGCAATAACTGGCGTGCCAAATGAAGCCCATGTTATATCTCGTGGATACCGGTCCCTTGGTCGCGCTGTTTGACCGCAAGGATCCGGCCCACGAGTTGGTTCGCGCGGGTTGGACACCCTTGGTTGGACGCTTCGCAACCCCCAGCGCGGTCATCACCGAAACGCTGCATTTCCTGCAACCCATCGCCGGCGGCGCGGAAGCCCTAGCGGGGTTTCTGCGCAAAGGCTTGCTGCTCATCGATGATGCCTTCGCGCAAGCCAGAATCGACGCCGCCGTCGGGCTGATGGCACGCTATCACGACATCCCCATGGATTTTGCCGACGCCACCCTGGTGCTGCTGGCCGAACGGCTTGGCACTTTCAGCATCATAACTCTCGACGAGCGTGGCTTCCGCACCTTCTGCTTCGCCGCGAAACGCCACTTCCAACTCACCCTGCAAGATTAGTGGGCCGCCGCAGCCTGGATGGGACGGTGTTCCAAGCACCGAGACTAGAGTCCTTGAGGGCACAAAGTCATTGCGAATGAGCCAAGTTCTTCAGAACCGGATTGCCACTGAAATCACTGAAATATTTTAATAACTTCTGATCAGTGCCATCAGGGGTCACCAGTGATTCAGTGGTTTCTTTGCCACGATTCACCGCAACGCTGTGGTTTTTCAACCCGATTCGCCTTAGGTTGACGCGCATGGCCCGGGTGGCTGCAGATGAAAAAGCCGCTCTGTCGGCGCCGTTCTTGACATTCAGCGCAAGCACGGCCAATCCTGCGCCGTTCCGTTTTTGCGTTTATGAGTGCTCCATCGATTTGCGTGTTTGATAGTGCTGAAGTTGCCGTGCGTGAGCTGGCGGGCGAGCTCAGCGAGTTAATTCGCAGCCGCGCGGCGGAGGGGCGCATGGCCGTGCTCGGCTTGGCCACCGGTGCCACCCCGCTGCCGCTCTATCAGGAACTCAGCCGCCTCCACCACCAGGGGCTGTCGTTTGCCAACGTCATCAGTTTCAATCTCGACGAATACCTCGGTCTGGCCCGCGATCATGCGGAGAGCTATTGGACGTTCATGCACCGCAACCTCTTCGATCACATCGATATGCCGGAGTCTAACATCCATCTGCCCAGCGGCGTCTTGCCCGAGGCGGCCATCCCGGCGCATTGCACCGAGTACGAGGCACGCATCCGCGACGCCGGCGGACTGGATTTTCAATTGCTCGGCATCGGCGGCACTGGACACATCGGCTTCAACGAGCCCGGCTCACCCAGGGACTCGCGCACCCGTCGCGTGCTTCTCGATGAGATGACCCGTTGCGATGCCGCGCCGGCATTTGGTGGCGTCTGCCAAGTGCCAACCCAGGCGATCACGATGGGCTGCGGCACGATCCTCGAGGCCCGCCGCATCGTCTTGCTAGCCTGGGGCGAACGCAAGGCTGCTATCGTCAATACCGCGCTTAACGGCCCGCTCACCGAGCAGGTGAGCGCCTCGTTCTTGCAGGAGCACCCGAATACCTCGTTCTATCTGGATCATGGCGCCGCTTCCGCGTTAGAGAGCGTGCCGTCGCCTTGCGGCAGCACGGTCACCTTGCCGCGCCGCGCCTGCGTGCCGGGTTAGGGGGACGCAAAGCCGCTGGTTACGAAGGATTGCGCCAGGAAAACACCATACACAATATCGCTTCAGCTGGGTACGGGGATTTTTGGTGTCGGGGATTTTCGGTGTCGGGGCCGGAACAAAACTTGACAGAGACGGTTCAAAACTGGACAGGGAGACGGAACAAAACTGGATTACTTTTGTTAGCCACGGAATCGACTGGTGCTCAAGGGGTTAGATGCGAGCATT
>WBXE01000247.1 GCA_008932955.1 Verrucomicrobiota bacterium | reverse complement strand
TCAAGTCGAGGAACGAGAGGCCGCGGTTGGTGTATTTTTTGGCGATGGAAATGACTAGGCGGAGGTTGGCCTCGACCATTTCGGTTTTGGCGCGGAGGGCTTCCTTGAGCCAATGGCGGAGGAGTTTGTAGGCCTCGTTGAAGGATTCGGTGGTGTGCCACGAGCGTTGTTGGAGTTCGCGCAATTTAGTGACGAATTCCTTGTCATTGGCATCCGCCTCGACCCGCCGGTTGTATTTCCAGAACTTCTGCTGGTAGTCATCCACTTGCTCGCAGAAGTCTTCAATGACCTTTTGCTTGTAGTAGAAACGGGTGTAGTGCCGGTTGAGGGTCTGATTGTTTTTTTCAAACTCCTCCTCGAGTTTTTTCTTTCCGCGCGGGGCCTTGGAGGACAACTGGCGGAAGTACTCGTCATTTTCCTGATGGAGTTGCTTGAGGTGCTCGCACAGTTTGGGCAGGCCCTTCATGTAGCGTTCGCGCGACTCGATTTTCTTGTCGAGGATGACGCGGTCGAAGCGTTCCTTGCCTTTGATGAGTTTGTCGGCCAGCTCAATGTAGGAATCCGCTACGAACCCGAATAGATTGAGGTGGCGGGCCACCTCGGTTTCGGCGTCTTCGATGCGTTTGGAAATTTCCACTTCTTGCTCGCGGGTCAGCAGGGCCACCTGGCCCATCTGTTTGAGGTACATCCGCACCGGGTCGTCGAGGATGTCGAGTTTCTGGTCACTCTTGGAGTCGTCGTCATCGCCGTCGGTCTCATCGCGTTTCTTGTCCTTGTAACGGTCCACCTCGGAGGCGTCGATGACGTCAAACTCCATCTGCCGCAGGCGATCCATGATGGCCTCGACGTCTTCCGGATCGACCAGGTCATTGGGCAGGATTTCGTTGATGTCGTCGTAGGTAAGGTAATCCTGTTCCTTGGCGAGCTTGATGAGTTCCCGGATCTTCTCCTGGATTTCCGGCGTGTCGATGCGGCGTTTGGCTGGCGCGGCTGAATCTTTGGCGGGAGCTTTGGCGTCCTTGGGTTCCGGCTCGGGTTTCTTGGGCGCTGCCGCCTTGTGGCTCCTTGTGGGTGTCGCGCTACCCTTGGCTGAATCTGCCGCGGGCTTTGCCGGCGCCTTGGTCTCGCTCGTCGCGGGTGTGGCCGCTGCGGCTGCCGGTCGGGTCGGAGCGTTGGTGGTTTTTTTACTGCTCGACGCGGGTGGCGGCGTGGACGGTAGCTTGACCGAGGCGGGCGTTGGGGCGGCGCTTGCGAGCGCACCTTTCGCTGGCCTGGCGGGACGTTTTTTTGGGGAAAGATTCGTTGCGGGCTTGGCCGCGGCACTGGCGACGCTTGCCGATTTGGCCGCTGCCGCCTCTAACGCGTTGGTCGGTTTCGCGCGCTTTCCCGCCTTCGCATTGGGATTTGGCGATGGGTCGATGGGAGAGGTCCCGGTATCGGAACTGGCGGTGTTGGCGGTGGCGGAGGCGATAGGGGTCGACATGGAATAAGGATAAAAAAGGGCACTGGACTCTGGAATCAGGCAATAATTCACCCATAGTAGGGCATCGCCGGCATGCCGTGAGCGAGGGGAATCAAAATGTCTGACATGAAAGCGTCAAGTTTTTTCTGAAAATTTATTCACTGGCAGAGCCTCAGAGGCCCATCATTCTCAATGAAATTCAGAGGTAGAAGGCAACGTTTGAGCACGATCGTGGCAAGCATCGAGCCAGTTCAAATCTTTGGTGTTTCTCGACCCCTGCCCCCTGACTGCAGAGTCTCCGGCATGAAGATGCGGGGGATTTTTCGCCGAGTGTAAGCCGCATGCCGAAGTTGGACAATACTCAGGGGGATATGAACCACAACCGAGCGCAGCGAGACGGCCTGACTGACGGCTTTTCCAATCCTGAGGCAAATGACACGGATTTTACGGATTGATCTAACATAAAAAGAAAACGCCCGATCCTCTGCGTGAGAACCGGGCTTTTGGTTGAATCAGCTGGGGGCTGGAGGATTAATCCCAACCGCCACCGTTGCCGCCTTTGTAGCCGCCGCCGCGACGATCATCGCCGCCGCCGCCGCCTTTGTAACCGCCGCCGCCACCTTTGTAGCCACCGCCACCACCACCACTACGCCGTTCGCCGCCGTAGCCGCCACCACCTTTGTAGCCGCCGCCGCCCCCACCACTCCGACGTTCGCCGCCGTAGCCGCCGCCGCCGCCGCTTGGGC
>WBXE01000246.1 GCA_008932955.1 Verrucomicrobiota bacterium | reverse complement strand
GTGCAGCCAGTCGAGACTGGCATCGCCGGGCACTTGTAAGAGCCGCCAGATGGGCGGCACGCTGCCGTGGAGGACTACCTTTAATTGATAGATCGGTGCATGGCCTTGGCCGGCGGCGGATTCGGTGATGGAAATCATAGGTTTCGTAGGGTGGGTATCAGTGGACAGGTTGCTGGATCAACCGCTTTCTTTGCCGGCCTAACCGATCACTTGCGGCCACTCGGTGTGGAACATTTGGCCGCGTGGCGCGTCGTTGCGCTCATAGGTGTGCGCACCGAAGAAATCGCGTTGGGCTTGCAGCAAGTTGGCGGGCAACACGGCGCTACGATAGCTATCGTAATAGCCGAGCGAGGCACTGAAGGCGGGCACCGGGATACCGCTGAGGGTGGCGAGGGCGACGACTTCGCGCCACGCCTGCTGACTGCGGTTGAGCAGGTCTTTGAAAAACGGATCGAGCATCAGGTTGCCCAGCGTGGGGTTGGACGTGTAGGCGCTGCTGATGTGGTTGAGGAAACGGGCGCGGATGATGCAACCGCCGCGCCAGATGGCGGCGATTTTTGCCAGATCGAGGTCCCAGCCTTTTTCGGCGCTCATGGTGGCGATGAGGTCGAGGCCCTGGGCGTAGGAGATGATTTTGGAGGCGTAGAGGGCGGCGTGGACTTGTTGGACGAGCGCGGCCTTGTCGGCGCTGATCGTGGGGGGTGGGCCTTGGAGCTGGGTGCTGGCGGCCAGGCGCTGGTCCTTCATGGATGAGAGGATGCGGGCTTCGACTGCGGCGTTGATGGTGGAGATGACCACGGCATGATCCACGGCGCTCATGAGGGTCCATTTGCCGGTGCCTTTCTGGCCAGCGGTATCCAGGATTTTTTCAACGATGGGCGTGGCGGTCAGCGGGTCGGTTTGGCGGAAAATTTCCGCGGTGATCTGGATCAGATAGCTTTCCAGTTCGCCTTGGTTCCAAGTGGTGAAGACGTCGGCGAGTTCGGCGGAGCTAAAGCCGGCGGCTTTAAAAATGTTATATGCCTCGCAGATGAGTTGCATATCGCCGTACTCGATGCCGTTGTGGA
Source organism: Verrucomicrobiota bacterium (assembly GCA_008932955.1). Taxonomy (GTDB): domain Bacteria; phylum Verrucomicrobiota; class Verrucomicrobiia; order Verrucomicrobiales; family Akkermansiaceae; genus Luteolibacter. The sequence goes on along the minus strand of WBXE01000246.1, from coordinate 1,406 downwards.
TCATCTTGACGAAGTGGCCGGCCCCGCCCGGTCCGATGTGATAGACGCAGGGTTGGCCATCGACCTTGGCGGCGATGGCCTCGAAGATTGGCCGCATCACCTGCCAGGTGGAGGCTGGGCCGCCAGGCATGATGGACGGGCCTTTGCGGGCGCCTTCCTCGCCGCCGGATACCCCGGTGCCGATGAAGCGCAAGCCGAGCCCGCTGAGCCATGCGTCGCGGCGCTCGGTATCGGTGTAGAGGGAATTGCCGCCGTCGATGATGATGTCGTCGGGCTCGAGCAGCGGGATGAGCGCCTCGATGAGTGCATCGACCGGAGCTCCGGCCTTGACCATGAGCATGATCTTGCGCGGCGCGGCGAGCGACTGGACGAAGGCTTGGAGAGTGTGAGTTGCGACCAGGTTTTTTTCCGGGTGAGCGGCGACAAACGCGTCGGTGACGGCGCTGGTGCGGTTGTAGACCGCGACCTGGAAACCGCGGGATTCCACATTGAGAACGAGATTCTGGCCCATGACGGCCAGACCGATGAGTCCGAAATCGCTGTTGTTCATAAAAATAGTTGCTACCGCAAGCGGCGCTGCTGGTTTAGTTAAGTTGCCGCCTCGGCGCAACCTCTTGTTGCCAAGCCGCACTTAATTTCCCACATTGCGCCCGTGAACCTGCCAAATACGATCACCCTTTGCCGCTTGGTGCTGACCGGCGTTTTTGTCGGAGGCGCCGCCCTGCACAGCGTGGCGGGCCACTGGATCGCCTTGCTCGCGTTTGTGATTGCGGCCGTCAGTGATTGGTTCGACGGCTACCTTGCCCGCAAATACGCCTTGGTCACCCCGCTGGGTCGACTGCTCGACCCGGTGGCCGACAAGGTGTTGGTGTGCGCGGCTTTCGTTTACCTCAGCGCCCAAGGGCTGTGCCCGGTGTGGGTGACGGTGCTTATTGTGGCGCGCGAGTTTCTCATCACCGGCTTGCGCCAAATCGCCATCGAAGCCGGCCAGTTGCTCTCCTCCGATCATCTGGGGAAATGGAAAACCGGCTTGCAACTCGGCTACTGCACCACCTGTCTGGTGTGGTTCGCGGTGATGTCCGCGCCCGAGTCCGCCAATCCGGCGCTGCGCTTCCTGTATGATTTATCCAAGCCAAGCAGCTGGCTCATGCCGGGGTTCCTGTGGCTGGCCTTGACCCTCACCGTAGTCTCTGGCTGCAACTACATGTGGGCCAACCGCGCACTGTTGACCGGCAAACACAGCTGAACGGGTTTTTGACTATTTGTCTGTCACTCTGTCGGCGATTTGTCTGTCACTCTGTCGACGTGTCACTCTGTCGGCGACAGTAGGGAGCGACGACCTTATTGTCGTCGTGCGGAAGTGACGCCCATGAAATCGAGCCTTCGGCACTCATTCAGGGGCCGCT
>WBXE01000245.1 GCA_008932955.1 Verrucomicrobiota bacterium | reverse complement strand
CGGGCTGCGCGAGGGCACGGCGTTCCTGGCGCTGCCGCTGACCAGTGCCCGGCGCCCGCGCGAGGACATGAAACCGCAAAAACGGCCGATGTATAACCGCCGCTATGCCATGCTCGACGAAATAGCCGCCGCCCTCGCCATCGCTATTTCATCAAAGAATCTGAAACCGCCGATGCATACAGATGAACCTTGAAACGGCACTGCAACCCATTCCATGATCCTTTTTAGCACCAGAACCCGGTGGGCGGGTGTGACACCTAGAGTCACTCGGGCTAAGGAGCCACCACATTCGTGTGGTGGTAGCGGAAGAGCGGCCCATGGGCACGTGCCGAAGGCTCTGTTTCATGGCCGGTCCTTCCGCACGACGACAATAACGTCGTCGCTCCATAACGGGCCGCGGCCGGGCCAAGTTAGTCGGGAGGCCTCCTCCCGATGAACACCACCAGCGGCAAACGCATCCGGGTCAAGTTCCTGTCCAAATCCCAGGCCTCCGATACCAACTACGACCTGTGGCTCAAACGCTTTCCCAATCAGGTGCCAAGCTGGGGTGCCTGTGACTTTATCTTCGACCAACATTGCCATAACTATGACTGGCTGATGGTCTATGACGACCTGCCGAAAAGTGGTGACGAACGCTTCCCCAACTGGGCCGAAAAGCTTCCTTCACTCAAGGAGAACTCGTTGCTCATCACCGCCGAGCCATCCATTATTAAAAATTACGGCCGTTCCTTCGTCAACCAATTCGGATGGATCCTCAGCAGCCAGGAACCGTGGGCCATCAAACATCCGCGGGTGATCCAGTCGCAAACCGGCTATGTTTGGTTCTATGGCGGCAGCGGTGCCCGCGGGTCCTATGATGTGCTGGCCAAACAAGCCCCCCCGCCCAAGCCCTTGCCCATCTCCACCGTCTGCTCCGACAAGCAGATGCGCCACACGCTGCATCACGCCCGCTATCAGTTCACTCAGGATTTGAAAGCCCGACTGCCGGCGCTGGACATCTTCGGCGCGGGCGTGCGCCCCATCGACGACAAGGCCGACGCGCTGGATCCATACCAATTGCATCTGGCTATCGAAAACCACGTGTGCCGCCATCATTGGACCGAAAAACTCAGCGACCCGTTCCTCGGCCATTGCCTGCCTCTCTATCATGGTTGCCCTAACACCATTGACTACTTTCCGGAGGAGAGTTTCATCCCCATCAATATCCACCACCTCGACGAAAGCGTCGAGCGCATCCAACAGGCGCTGCGCGACAATGAATATACCAAGCGCCTGCCAGCCATTCAAGAGGCGCGGCGCTTGATTCTCAATGAATACGCGCTTTTCCCGCTGGTGGCGCGGCTCATCGAGGAGCGCCACCAACTGTGCGGCGAGCAAGCGCTCGCTCCCCACACCATCTATAGCCGCCGCGCCGTGCGCCGCAAACAACCCATCGCCGCCGTCCGCGACGCCATGGACAAAACGATCCTCCGCCTCAGACATCGCTTCGGAACGCAGTAAACGACCTCGTTTTTGACAATGGAGATAGCAAGTTCAATTCCCTCAATGTTGTGGTGAATCGTGACGAAGGTTACCACTGAAATACTGATTACCACTGAGGGCACTGATAAGAAATTGATGAATCTTTCAGTGGTAATCAGTTCCTCAGTGGTAAACTTCGTCACGCGCAATCCCCCCAGAAAAAACCTGAGCTTGACCGCAATTTCAGGGCATTGATCTTGGTCTGAAGCCCTCCCTAGCTAGAATCGCACCATGCCGCCCGCCACAACTGCTGCCCCCGCCGCTCCACGCTTGCGCGTCGCGGTGACAACTACGGTCAGCCACGCCGACATGGACCGGCTCTGCCCCGGGCGCCAGACGCGCTGGGACCGCTGCGATTTTCTGCTCAATCCGCCGCGCGACACCGCCTGCGACTATTGGATCGTATTTGCCGGCAGCCGCGAGCGCGACCGGATGCACTGCGCCCCCGAGAACACCCTGTTCATCGCCGGCGAACCCCCATCTAAAAAAATCTATCCGGAAAACTTCTACCGGCAATTCCACCGGGTGGTCAGCAGCCACGCCGCCGACCCCCACCCGCGGGTGACTCCCAGCGCGCCGGGTCTTAACTGGCACGTCGGCCTGTCCCGCGAGGCCGACCGCTACCAGTACGGCTATGACGAACTCAACCGCCTAGCACCGCCCGCCAAATCCAACAAAATATCCGTAGTCTGCTCTAACCTAACCACCACCCCGGGCCAGCGCCAGCGCCTCGCCTTGCTCGACCACCTCAAGGCCGCGCTGGGCGATGCAATCGTGCACTACGGCCGCGGCTTCACGCCGATCAGCGACAAGATGGACGCGATTTTGCCGCACCGGTTCCACCTGGTGTTGGAGAATTCCTGCTCCCCCGACTATTGGACCGAGAAACTCTCCGACGCCTACCTGGGCTGGGCCTATCCGATCTACGCGGGCTGCCCGAATATCGGCGACTATTTTCCAGCTGCGGGCTTCACCGCAGTGGATGTTT
>WBXE01000244.1 GCA_008932955.1 Verrucomicrobiota bacterium | reverse complement strand
CCTTAGTGTCGTGTCTTCGGTGACGATAAGGGGCTGAAAAAGGTGTTGCGTTGCCAGCGCCGCGCGTGTTCACTCCCGCCGCTGTCAGGGGCCGTGGAGGTTCGGCAGGCGAACCCCGCCAGGACTTGATCGTAGCAACGGTAGTTTGTCCGGATTTGCCGCGGATTCCCTGGCAGCACCCCCTCCCCTCCGGTCATGCGCGCCAAGCTCAGGCAAAGCGAGGCGAGGCGAAAAATTACCGCATTTCGGTAACTCGAGGCAAAGAAATCATTGATTACCACTGAGCACACTGAGTAGAAATTGATGAATATTTCAGCGGTTTCAGTGACAGTCAGTCCTTCAGTGGTAAAAACCGGCACGAACCATCTCCCAAGAACCTTAACTTGACGCGTATGCCACCCCGGGGGGTTTTTTCTTGCGCGCTTCGCCCCGCCGGAGACAATCCGCGCCCCGCGCTGCGGTACCACCCCATGAGCGAATCCCCACCTTCTGCTAGCTTCGCCCAAATCGGCGACGTGCTGCGCCGTCATCAGTCGTTCGTGCTGCTTAGCCACGTGCGGCCCGACGGCGACGCCATCGGCTCGCAACTCGGCCTTGGCTTTGCCTTGCTGGCCGCCGGTAAAACCGTGCGCCTGTTCAATGAGGACGGCCTGCCCGAAAGCCTGGCGTTTTTGCCTGGTTCGGAGCGCATCGAACGTCCGCCGAGCGAGCCGGTGGACGCTGAGGTGGTCATCGCGCTGGACACGGCCACCCGCCCACGCCTTGGTGAAGGTTGCTTGTACGCGGTTTCCAGGGTGAAGTTGTGGCTCAACATCGACCACCACATTTCCAATCCGCATTACGCCGATCTGAATCTCATCGACGCCACCAGCCCGGCCACCGGCGAAATCCTCTACGAACTCATCCTCGCCCTCGGCCTGCCCCTGCCTGATGAGTCCCGCGACGCCCTCTATGTGGCGGTTTCCACCGATACCGGCTCGTTTCAATACCCGTCCACCACCGCCAAAACCTACGATATGGCGGCCGATCTGATCCGCCGTGGGCTGGATGTTGGCACCCTCAATTCCAATACCTACGACAACCACCCGTACCGCCGCCTCGAGTTGTTGCGCGCCCTCCTCAACACCCTCGAGCGCTCGCCCGATGGCCTGCTCGCCCATTGGACGCTGTGCGAAACCACCCGCCGCGAGCTGGCCATCTGCGCCGACGACAGCGAGGGGCTCATCGATGTGATCCGCGCCATCCGCGGCGTGCAGCTCGCCGTGTTTTTCGAGGAACTTCCCGATGCCACCACCCGCGTATCGATGCGCTCGAAAGACCGCCGCTACGATGTCTGCCAAATCGCCGCCCAATTCGGCGGCGGCGGCCACTCGCTGGCCGCCGGTATCCGCATGCCCGAGCCGCTCGATGCCGCCAAAGCCCGCGTGCTCGCCGCCATCCAGCAACGCATCGCGGAAGTGCTGATAGAAAGCACGAAATCTTAAATCCTAAATTCTAACCGCAGATGAAGACAAAGAGAAAGATAAAGACCTCAGCTCCCTCTCTCCTCTTCGTTTAGAATTTCATGCTTAAAATTTAAAGTTTTATCTAACATTATGCGCCCCAACCCCATGGAACAAGATGGCCCCAGCGGCGTCCTACTCATCGACAAAGCCCCAGACATGACCTCCCACGATGTGGTGGCCATTGCCCGGCGTGCCCTCAACACCAAGAAAATCGGCCACTGCGGTACGCTTGATCCGATGGCCACCGGCTTGCTGATGCTAGTCATCGGCCGCGCCACCAAAATCCAAGACCTGCTCATGAGTGAGGACAAGCAGTACCAAGGCACCATCACCCTGGGCACCAGCACCAGCACTCAGGACCGTCAGGGCGATGTGCTCGAAACCAAAGCGGTGCCGGATCTAAGCAGCGAGCAAATCCATGCCGCTTTCGATACCTTCCTCGGCCCCTTCGAACAAATCCCGCCGATGGTTTCGGCGATCAAGAAGGACGGCGTGCCGCTCTACAAACTCGCCCGCAAGGGTCAGGTGATCGAACGCGATCCCCGCCCGGTGCATATCACCTCCTACGAAGTCACCCGCGTCGCCTTGCCCGAAATCGACTTCACAGTGAATTGCTCCAAGGGGTTTTACGTGCGCACTTACGCCCACGACCTCGGCGAACGCCTCGGCACCCTCGGTCATCTCAGCGCCCTGCGCCGCACCCGTTCAGGCAAATTCACTCTCGAGCGCGCCGTGCCCGTCGCCGACCTGAAAACCACCCCGCGTGAAGTCCTGCTCAATGCCATGATCTCGCTGGCGGAAATCTCCCTGATGCGCGGCGCTTGATATTGCTCATCCCAGCGCTCGCGCATCCGCCTCGCCTGCATCTTCTCCGCGCTGGCCTTGCTCATGAGCGTGGCGGCGCTGATTCTCACCCTCATCAGGTGAGCCGGATGTCGGGGCGCCATGAACTTCTCCCCGACTAACTCGACTCCGTTGCGGTCAGTTAGGGAGCGACGACCTTACTGTCGTCGTTATGGAGCGACGACCTTACTGTCGTCGT
>WBXE01000243.1 GCA_008932955.1 Verrucomicrobiota bacterium | reverse complement strand
TGTTTAATATCTGGGCCTTGGCCAAACCTGAAGCTCTCCAGCTCATCGGCTTGTCGTTGGCGCTGTTCACCACCGGGGTGACCGCCTCATGGCTGGTCTATCGCAATCCGTCCAGCGACAGCCGCGCGCCCGATCCGTTGGAAAGCAAACTCGGCGGAGTCTGGAAATTCCTCGGCGACGGGATGCGCTTTGATGCCACCTACGACAAGTTCATCATCGCGCCGCTCGCAGCGCTGGCCCGCGTGGTCGATGCCATCGAGCGGCAATTGTTTGTGCCGCTCATGGCGCTGGCCGAGGGGCTCATCAAGCTGGTGGGCCGCTGGACCGGCAGCGCCGATGAAAAGGGCCTCAACGACGGGTTCAACCAAATTTGCTCCGGCCTGCAGGGCAGCGCCGATTCCGCCTCCGCCTGCCAATCCGGACGGCCCCAGGCCTATCTGCGCGCCATCGGCCTCGGCGCTTCGGTTCTGCTCATCCTCTACTTCTGGCTCATCGCATAACTCCGCCATGTTGTTACTTTCACTGCTATTGATTCCCTTGCTAGGTGCCGCCATCCTCGGTGGCTGGCAGGGCTTGGGCAAGTCCTGCGCCAGACACCTGGCCATCATCTGGGCCTTGCTGCCATTGGTGTTGGCGGTGTTCATCGGCGCGCACCAGGTGGAACCAACCCACGGCGTGCTCGCCGCGTGGGAAAGCCGCTGGCTGCCGGATGCGGGCATCTCGCTGCGTTTTGCCGTGGATGGCACGTCGTGGTTGTTCCTGGTTCTAACCAGTTTGGTCACGCTCTTCGCGCTCGCCGCCTCGGTGCGCCTCGAGGTAGGCGGCCGCGCCTACTGTGCGCTGATATTAGTGCTCGAAAGCATGCTCTTCGGGGTGTTCACCGCACGCCATTTCATCCCGTGGTTTCTGTGCTGGGAAATGACCCTCATCCCTTCCTATCTGCTCATCCGGCTGTGGGGCGGACCCGGCGCGCCGCGTGCCGCACTGCGGTTTTTCATCATGACGCTGGGCGGCAGCGTGTTCATGTTGTTGGGTTTTTTGGCGCTGCAACTCGCGGCGGGCACCATGGATTTCAACAAGCTCGCCGAGCTCGCCGCCAACCACGAATTGCTGCCTAAAATGGCCGCCACTTTTGCCGGCACCGGCTACAGCGGGCAAACCCTGCTAGGCGCGGTGGCGGTGTGCGTGTTTCTGGGACTGGCGGTGAAGTTGCCGGTGTTTCCGTTCCACGCGTGGTTGCCGGCGGCTTATGCCGAAGCGCCCACTCCGGTGACGATGCTTCTAACCGGCCTGCTGTCGAAAATGGGAGTGTACGGCCTGCTGCGGATTTTGCTGCCAATTTTCCCCGAGGTGTTGCCGGGGCTCGCGCCAAGCCTGATGGTGCTGGCGGTGATTACCGTTTTGCTAGGCGCGGTGGCGGCTTTGGCCCAGCGCGATTTGAAACGCATTCTGGCGTACTCGTCGGTTAATCACCTCGGCTATTGCGCGATGGCGGTGGTGGCGGCGGCGGCGCTGCAGACGGACCGCAGTGCGCATGCGGCGGTTATTTCCGGCACGATTTTGCAGGCGTTCAACCACGGGATCATTGCCAGCACGATCTTTTTCTGCATCGGGCTGATGGAGCAACGCAGTGGCGGTGCCCGCACTCTAACGGATTTCGGCGGACTGCGGGCGCAGGTGCCGGTGCTCTGCTCCCTGATGGGTCTGGCCGTGTTTGCCTCGCTCGGCTTGCCGGGCCTCAGCGGTTTTGTTGGAGAGTTTCTGATTTTCACCGGAGTGTTTGCGTTGGTGCCGTGGGCGGCGGCGCTGGCGGTCATCGGACTGTTGCTCACGGCGGTGTTTTTCCTGCGGATGGTGCGACTGGTGTTTCACGGTCCGCTCAACCCGGCCTGCGCCAGGTGGCCTGATTTATCTAACGGCGAGCGCTGGATCCTCGCTCCAGCCATCGCGCTGATCATCATTCCGGGGCTGTGGCCCGAAGCTTTACTCCATTGTCTCAACGCCGACACTGTGCGGCTTCTCGATCTCCTCCGCATCTTGCCATGACTCCCGCCTGGACCCTTATTTCCGCGTTTGCCGGGGCCTTGTTAGTGCTCCTGCTGCCCGCCCGCTCCGCCGGCATGGCGCGGGTCATTGCCTTGCTCGCATCCGTCACCGGCGCGGTGGCCGCCGCCGCCGCCTGCCTGACTAAACTCCAGCACCCGGATGCGCTGGCCTGGTCGTTTGACCGGCCGTGGATTCCCGAGCTGGGGATTCGGTTTCATCTGGCGGCCAACGGCCTGAGTTTGTCGCTGCTGTTGCTAACCGGATTGGTAGCCGTTGCCGGGGTGTTGTTCTCGTGGAATGTCACCCATCGGCCGCGGGCGTTTTTCGCGTTTTTCATGACCATTATCGGTGGCGTGTACGGGGTGTTTCTGAGCCGCGACGCGTTTCTGTTGTTTGTGTTTTATGAGATCGTGATTCTGCCCAAGTATATGCTCATCGCCATCTGGGGCTCGACCAACCGCGAGTACGGCGCAATGAAACTTACGATGTACTCGATCGGCTCGAGCGCGCTGATTCTGATAGG
>WBXE01000242.1 GCA_008932955.1 Verrucomicrobiota bacterium | reverse complement strand
GGAGCGACGACCTTACTGTCGTCGTTATGGAGCGACGACCTTACTGTCGTCGTTATGGAGCGACGACCTTACTGTCGTCGTGCGGAAGGATCGACCATGAACCGAGCCCTCGGCACTCATTCATGGGCCGCGCTTCCGCAACCACCACAAGAATGTGGTGGCTCCGAATGTGGTGGCTCCGAATGTGGTGGCTCCGAATGAGGTGGCTCCTCATCGCGCCCCAAGTTCTGAACCTCCAAGCGGCCTATCTAACGGGCAGGGCCGGCGCTTGCGCCACGGCTGGTGCCTCCGCTTGGCCGGCGATGAGCTGGGCGAGGAGTTCGCCGCCGCGCGGCAAAACCGTTAGTCGCGCGCCGCTGCCGATGACTTTCTGGGTTTCCAAAATCTCGAACAGCGCTTCGGACACGGCGTTGTCCTCGGAAATGCGTTGCAGGGCCTCGCCGACAATCTGCGGTCGGATCGCCGCCGCCTTGGCAAACTCAACCGCGGCCTGGCGCTCGGCGGTGCTGGTGATGATGCTCACCTGGTTGGCACCGTCCTGTTTGATTGCCGAAGTCACCTGCCGCAGGCGGTTGACCACCTTGCTTTCAATCTGGCGGATCATGCCGACGTCGCGGAAGTGCACCTTGCGGATATAGATTGAGCCAAGCTTGTAGCCCCACTCATGGGATTTTGGCGATACCTCGTTGCGGACGTTGTCGCTCATGGCGTGGCGGTTGACCATCATGGTAGCCAAGGGCATGTTGCTGAGGCAGCGCACGGTGGAGTTGCTCACATTGGCGGAGAGCGAGCCGCGGGGGTCGCTGTTTTTAAACAGATAGGCCACCGGATCACTGATGAACATCTCATGCCAGATGCCGATACCCATCGGCGCACCTTCCTCGGAATTCACCGCCTGGCTGCGCAGGTACTCCTGGTCGAGACGCATGTCCAAAACATGGCATTTACCTAGCCAATTGACGATGAACGCAGCGGGTCCAAGCTTGAATGGCAGGATGTGCAGGCCCGGCTCGTCGATGGTGGCAAGCACTTTACCGAACAACACATAGACGTTGCACTGGCGCTCCTGAATGATGGCGTACAGCCCGAGTGCCCGGGCGAAGCCAAAGAGGAGCGGAAACCCGATGGCACACCCGACAAAGGTGCTGATGGCGGCGATGAGGAAGTGATTCATTTGTTGGATTCCACAAATACTTGTTGGGCTTTCTCGAACAGGGCCAGCCGCACGTTGCGCACATAGGCGCGGAGGGCCTCGCTGCCTCGGCTTTTCAAATCGGTGAGCTGCGCGGCCAGGCGGGTGAGTGGCTCGACTTCGGCTTGGGCACGCAGCGTCTCAATCTCCACCGCGCGGCCCGATTGCACGATCTTCTGGTCGGCCGACGCCTGCGCCAAACTGATATCCGAAGATACCTGGTTATAGGCGGTGTTGATCGCTGCCAGCGCCGACTCAACCTCTGGCGGAGGATCGATGCCGGTGATGAGCGTGGCATCCAGCACCATCCCGTAGCGGGCGGCCGATGACGCGCACTCGCTGTCCATGTGCTCGTTGATGTCGCGCAGGTTCTTGCGCAAATCATTGATAGAGATACCGATGACTGCCGCCGTGTCAGGCTCGGCGTGCTCGACGGGAGTCTGCGGGGCCTCGAAATTGGCGATGCGCTCGCGCAACACCGAAACAAAGTAGCCCATGACGTGGGCGAACGGGTTCTTGATGCCGAACAAAAACGCGTAGAGGTTGCGCTCGGCGACGCGGTAGCGGATCTGGCCGCTGAGGCCGGTGTTGAGTTGGTCCTTGGTGACAGCTTCCAGCAAGGTGCCGTTGGAGTTGGCCGACGCATCCTCCGGGTCCCAAGCCATGTTGAGGGTTTCGGTGGCGATGGAGATTTTATAGATCCGTTCCCATGGCCATTTAAAATACGGTCCTCCTGGCGGAATCACCCGCACCTGCGGATAGCTGTACCGCGCTTTCTGGTCCTCGCTGAGCGCGTCCGCGATGGGATCACTCAGGGTCGTTAGATCGCCGATCCGCGCGGCTCGCCCGAAGACCGTCTTCACCGCACGCTCATTCTGATCGACCGTGAAAAAACCGGCCACCAGATAACGCATGAGAAACCACGCAGTGAAACCGCAGATACAACCAAAGATGATGGACATGGCAGGAAGTTTTGAACGGCCTGCAGGCTTCCCAGAGCGGGCCGGCTTGTCAAGGATGATCGCGACAAAGGGACAGAGAAACTGTGGCGCGCCATCGGCTAAGGAGTGCGGCAGCTTGCTGCCGCCAGGCCAAGCCAGCTTGCTGGCGAGTATCGGCTCCGCTTGAGCATCACTGATACATCTCAGTGGCCCCCCCCACATGAAGCAAGCTCCATCCTCCCAAGCGGTGGCAAGCCCCCGCACTCCCAGGCGGTCACGACAAAGGGACAGAGAAACTGTGGCGCGCCATCGGCTAAGGAGTGCGGCAGCTTGCTGCCGCCAGGCCAAGCCAGCTTGCTGGCGAGTATCGGCTCCGCTTGAGCAGCACTGATACCTCTCAGTGGCCCCCCCACATGGAGCAAGCTCCATCCTCCCAAGCGGTGGCAAGCCCCCGCACTCCCAGGCGGTCACGACAAAGGGACAGAGAAACTGTGGCGCGCCATCGGCTAAGGAGTGCG
>WBXE01000241.1 GCA_008932955.1 Verrucomicrobiota bacterium | reverse complement strand
TTTCAGTGGTTTCAGTACCTCGGTGGTAAAAACCGTCACGAAGCATATCCAGGATTCCTTAGCTTGACGCGCATGGTGCCGGCTCCTGGTCGGTCACGGTTCGCCTACGGCCGGCTCGGCGGGCAGCCAGCGCTGCAGCACCGCCGCCAAGGATTGCGGCGAGACCGGCTTGGACACATAATCATTCATCTGAGCAACCAGGCATTTCTGGTGGTCGCCGGGCATGGCGCTGGCAGTCATGGCAATGATGGGCACCCGATGGTTGCGGGCGGCGGAGAGCTGACTGCGAATCAGCCGGGTCGCCTCGATGCCATCCATCTCGGGCATTTGCACATCCATGAGCACCAGATCGTACGGGATGGTGGCGAGGGCCTTGACGGCCTCGATGCCATTGGCGACGGCTTGGGCACGCAGACCCAGCTTGGTGAGGATGCGCAGCGCCACCTGCTGGCTGGCGATGTTGTCCTCGACGAGCAGGATGCGGGTTTTGTGACCATGGAACTGTGGCAGTTTTTCGCAGGGTGGAAGGCTGTGGGCGAGCGGCTGCGGGGCGGGCGGCCCGGCCTGCTTGGTCAGGTTGGCGGTGAACCAGAATTGCGAGCCGACTCCCGGCTCGCTGGTCACGCCGATGCAGCCGCCCATCAGCTCGGCGAGTTGTTTGGAGATAGCCAGGCCCAAGCCGGTGCCACCGTAGCAGCGGGTCGTCGAGGCGTCCACCTGGCTGAACTTGTCAAACAGCAGCTCGTGCTTGTTGCCGGCGATGCCCACGCCCGTGTCACTCACCTCGAAGCGCAGCCGCACCGTGTGCGCCGTCTCCGCCTCCACGGCGACGTGAATGTTCACCTCGCCGAGCGCAGTGAACTTGATGGCATTATCGGTCAGGTTGGTTAGAATCTGGCACAGGCGGCCCGGATCCCCCCGCAGCAGCATCGGCACCGCCGCCTCGACGCTGGAGTGCAGCGCCAGGTTTTTCGCGCGCGCCGGTAGGCTCAGGGTGGCGATAAAATCCTCAAGCAGGGCCGCCAAATCGAAGTCCAATGTTTCCAGGTCGAGTTTTTTGGCCTCAATTTTGGAGAAATCCAGAATCGAGTTGAGTAAGCTGAGCATGGCTTGGCCACTGGCATGGGCGAGCTCGGCGAACCCGCGCTGCTCGGGGCTCAGTTCAGTATCCAGCAGCAGTCCGTTCATGCCAATGACGCCGTTCATGGGGGTGCGCAATTCATGACTCATGGTGGCTAGGAATTCGCTCTTGGCCAGGTTGGCGCGGGCCGCTTGTCCGGCCAGGTCGTTGGCGTGAATGGTGGCGAGTGCGAGGTGGCGGTTGGTGGCTTGAAGTGCCTTTTCGGTCCACTTGCGTTCGGAAAGGATCCCTGCGAGAACCAACACGCAGACCATGGCCACTCCCAAAAATGAATAGAGCAGCATGAGGCTTTCATGCACCGTGTTGCCCACAAACGGGCTGCTTTCCAGACGACTGCCAATCATCGCAAAAACCGCGATCGCCACCGCCGCAGTGGCAGCACCGCGCTTGCCAAAGCGAAAGGCCGCCCACAGCAACAAGGGCAGCAGGCAGTACTCGACGTGCGCCTGCTGTTGAAACATCACGAAAATACACAGCAGCAGGGTCACCACCCCTAACAACGCCATTTCCAACATCAGCCAGGATTTTTGCTTGAAGGAATGTTGGAAATGCCAGGCCAGCAGCAAGGGCAAGACGACAATGGCGCCGGCTGCGTCGCCCGCCAACCAGCTCACCCAGGAACAAGCGAAACCCTGCCATGGGATATAGCCTCCCAAGGCCAGACCCAGCAACCCGCAGGTGGGGCTGAGCATGCAGCAACCGAGACCGCCGACGGTGGCCAACAGCAACACGTTGTAGCCGCTGAGCAGGGGGTGCTCCTCTTTGCCGAAACGGCGCACCAGCCAGGCGCTCGAACTGGCACAGGCGATCGTGCCGATGGCAATGAGCGCGGCCGTCAGCACGGCGCTGGTGGCCGAGTGGCCGGAGTTGACCGTGCCATGGAAAAAGCCCAGCGCATTGGCCACAAACGAGCCCAGCCACACCCCGAACAAGGCCATGCGCCCCACGATGAGCACCGCCGCCAGGGCCAGCCCCACATCCGGAAATACCGGCGAGACGCTGCCCGGAAAATTCGTCATCTGCAACGCCACCTTCGTGCCCAAAGCATAGACGATGGCCACCACCAAAATGGCCAGCGGCGCCGGCACGACGATCGCCGGCGCCGCCAGGGGGACGACACATCCAGCTCGGCGCGCCCGCCACCAGTGGATTGTTCTCAAAAATACGGATTTTGGAGATGTACGCATCATTGGCTCGCTTTGATACGTAAGTAAAAATACTGTAAAGTCAAGTTTTTTCTTCTATCTTTTTTAAGCGGTAGGCTGGAAATGCCCCATGGAGCGCGGCGACTTGCCACCGCCTAACCAAGCCTAGGAGTGCGGTGGCTCGCCACCGCCCTAGTTAGCCAGCTTGCTGGCGAGTGTCGGCTCAGGGACTGCGGTGGCTCGCCACCGCCTAACCAAGCCAGCTTGCTGGCGAGTGTCGGCTATCGCCCACGCTGCTGTGGCATCGGCAGCTCATGGATAGCTCCGCGCCCCGGCGGGCAAGCCCGCCCCTGCCCGGGCGGTGGCAAGCC
>WBXE01000240.1 GCA_008932955.1 Verrucomicrobiota bacterium | reverse complement strand
CGCCTGGCTCGACGGGCGATAAAAAAGTTAGATTCAGGACATTCTCCTGTCCGATCGGACAATAGAATGTCCTAACTGTTCAAGCTGGGAGCTTTGCGATCTTGGCGAGGATGCGGCGGCGCATTTGCCAGGTTGCAATTCCCTGATAGTTTGACGGCAGCAGTTGCTTGGGTAATAATGGATCGATGCGCAAGCAACGCTGCAGCAGATTGTGTTCCTTGGCGACCCACCTGGCAACGTGTTGTTTGGGTACGGTTACTAGATCTTGTGGAGCGGCGACAAGATGATCCGTGAGGCCTTGCCAGGCCTCGTTGATTTTCCGGAAGTCCCAGGCTGCAGCGACCATGTCTGCGGCAGATTCACCCCCACAGGGTACTGCATCCAATAATACGAGCATCGCAGCATTCACTGCCAGGGGGCGCAATTGTAGGGCGATTTCGCCTAACGGATCTGGCGTGAGCCATGCGCTGCGCTGCATGCAACCGAAGCCGGAAGTGGACAGTTTATCACGCAATTTGCGCCGGTTTGCCCGCTGCGCCTCGGGTAAATCAAATAGAACCATGCGCCATTTTCCGTCCCACCAGCGCTGCCAGCGTTGTTCGGGATTTGTTCCCATGCGCCCTGCTGCTACACCCTTTTGGGTAAGCCGGATGACACGCATGCCGGATTTCGTGTCGCACCTCGACTCAATGTAGGCTTGAGCTTCGAGGCGATGGATCTGTTTGAGAAAGCCGTTGCCATACGCCCATGATTCGAAGGATGAATGCAAGTTGCGCCATGTTGGCTGCATCATCCGGTCCAAGGTCCATCCCAGATGGTAAAGCAGAAGTTCAGTTCGTGATTTCATCTATACTTTATCAAAACCAATTCAGCATAGAGCGTCAATCCATTTGTTGCGACGGTAGATGCCAGTCCAGTGCGGAAGTTTAGGTTAGGACATTCTGATGTCCGATCGGACAGCAGAATGTCCTAACGGAGTTAAGGGTGGTTGGAAGATCAAACCAAGGGGTCGAGAAATGATCACGGAAAGTTGTCATCTCGACGAATATACTTTGCAGCCTATCCTAACGAGCTAGCCTCGTTTCACCGATGGGTACCACAGCGTTCAAGCACGTGCGCTTGGCTGCTGTTTCCAGCAAGCGTGTGTGGAGTTTTATTGGTATGCTTGCTGCCCTCGCTGCTGATCGCTAGGGAAAAAGTTACATTGCTGGTGCTGCCGCCGGGACTGTTGTGGTTGGGGTTGATGATTTTGGCGGGATGGCCCGGCATAAGGGCCGGGGCCCGCATTCTCGCCGTGCTGGTACTCCTCGCCAACACCCGCAGATGAGCAGGGAATTTCGCCTACAACGGCAATGCGGATTTTCTAGCGACAATTGAAAGCTGGGCCACTCACTCGGCGGGCACACGCACCAGCAGATGTCCATGTTCATTGACCCGTGTCGATAGGAATGGCAGGTCGCGTTTTGCGGGTCCTTCAGTTACCTTGCCGCTCGGATCGAATGTGGAGCCATGGCAGTCGCAATAGAAGGAACCATCGGTCTCAGCGGCGAGCTTACACTTTTTGTGGGTACATACTGCGGAGAGTGCCAGAAGTTTCCCCTGTCTGCGGATAACGAAAAATCCCAGCCCGCGGAACTTGTCATGGACCCCATCATGGGAAAAGTTGCCGATCGGACCCGCATCGACCATTCGCTCTGAGGTGAGCGCTGCGGCGATGGCATTGCCGTTGCCGGCGGCACAGGCAGCGCACCAGAGGCTGGACAAACGCAGGAAGTGGCGGCGTCCAAGATTGATTTTCAGGTTAGATTCTTCTTTCATGGGCCGTGGTTAATATTCGAATACGAGACTGACGATCAAGCCGGCGGATACACCCTGGTGTGCCTCCTGACCGATGGGAAAGACATATCCCAATCCGATCCGCGGCTGCACCTCGCCAAGCGGAGAGAGGTTGGCGCGAATCGCCAGATTTCCGAGCAGGCTGTGGCTGCCCGCCGCGGCTTTGTTTAGCGCGTCAAGCCCTTGCAATTCGAAAACTGGCACGAGTTGCCTGATGCCCGGCAAGGGCAGGTCGCGCTGTGAAATCGCATACCCGAAGACCAGGCCGTATTCGATGGCTTGCGAGCTGCCGTCGGCTCCGCCTCCGAACAATGTGGAAACGCCGAGCAGCGATTGAATGGTGAAATGCCTGCCAAGACTCAGGGCGTTGAAAATCTTCGGTACAAACTCAGTGTGAATGCTAACCTGCGAACCCGTCGGAACGCCAACTTCCACTGCGGCACCCACTGTGGAATTGATGAATCCGTCGGCCGACACAAATTGATAGATCGGGTGGCGGGCGCCCAGATTGATGTTGCCGAGGCCGCGCTCGGTTTGTCCGTCCATTCTCGTCTGCTCGAAGGGCAGTTCCAACTCCAGGGTCAGCAAGCCAAAGCCTTTTTCCAACTCCGCCTTGGCAAAGTCGCCGCGTTGGCCGTGGGCCCAAGTGCGCAGCCAATCCACGCGGAATTCATTCATTTCCAATACCATTTCACCCACCAAAAAAGGCTCGGGAAAAGCCCCTCCCGCATAAGTGCTGCGCCGGTCTAGCAGGTCGCACAAGCCGTAGCGCGTGTCGCTTACCAAATCCACTGGCAGGCTTGAAACCGCCTCTGGACCGGTGCCTGCCATCGCGCTGGCTGGCAACTCCGTCCACATGATCCATACCAGCAAGCCATGGGCCATTGCGCGAGTCCATGGAGGGTCGATTTGCCGTGG
>WBXE01000239.1 GCA_008932955.1 Verrucomicrobiota bacterium | reverse complement strand
TGGCGGGGCGGCGGCGGCTGGTCATATCGGCGAGGCGCACATCGTAGTGTTCGGCGACGGCGCGCTGGATGGTGTCGATGCTGATTTGGCGGCTGGCTTCCTCGCGGATGAGGTCGCGGAGCAGGTGCGAGACTTTTTCGACGGTGACGCTTTCGCCGGCGAGGGAGGCGAAGGTGGCCACGCGCATGAGGGCGCCTTCGAGGCGGCGGACGTTGGTGCAGATATTTTCGGCGAGGAATTGCAGCACGCTTTCATCGACGCGCACTTTCCAATCGGCAGACTTGCGCTTGAGGATGGCCATGCGTGTTTCCATCACCGGCGGCTGCATCTCGACGGTCAGGCCGCACTCGAAGCGCGAGATCAGGCGTGGTTCGAGGCTTTTGATTTCGCAGGCCGGCCGGTCGCTGCTGAGGATCACCTGGTTGCGGCCGTCCAACAGGGTGTTAAAAGTGTGGAAAAACTCCTCCTGCGAGCGCTCCTTGCCGGCAAGAAATTGCACGTCATCAATCAGCATGACGTCGTTGTGGCGGTAACGCCGACGAAATTTTTCGATGTCACCGCGGCGCACGGCGTCGATGAACTCATTGGTAAAGCGTTCGCACGTGAGATAGACGACGCGGCAGCCGGGTTGGCGGCGCAGCAATTCCTGGCCGATGGCCTGCATCAGGTGGGTCTTGCCCAGGCCCGAGCTGCCGTGAATGAACAGCGGGTTGTAGCCAATGCCGCTTTTCTTGGCCACCGCCTCGCAGGCAGCGTGGGCGAATTGGTTGTTAGAACCCACCACAAAGCTGGCAAACGTGTGGGAGGGATTGAGGCCGGCGTTCTTGACTCGCTTGTCGAGCGCCTCGCCTTCCAGCGAATGGGTCGCGGCCGGCGGGTAAGCCGGGTCACTGGCGTGACGGTCATTAGATGAGGTTGGGCCGGGTTGGCGGGCGGCGTCGAGGACGATTTTCACCTCGCGCACGCCCTCGAAGATGCCGCTGACGGCCATCGACAGTTCGGGTAGATAATTGGTTTCAATCCAGACCTGATGGATTTCTCCCGGGACGCTGACGGAAGCGATGCCGTCCTCGTTGCCGATCCAGCGGGCGGCGCGAAACCAGCGCTGAAATGCGTCGTGGCCAACCGAGCCACGCAGTTCCTTGCACACGCTGTCCCAGTGGCTGCTTTCAGGTGTGGAGGGTGCCGGGGTGTATTCGTGATCGAGAGTGGATTTTGTCGCTACTGGCATGGGGGATGGAGGAAAGTGAGGAGCAATTGGCTAGCGGGAAGCGTGGGTTGGAGCTTGGATTTTTAAACCACATGCGATGCGGCAAACGGGCTCGAGGCAAAGATTGATGGCTGCGCATGTCCAAGTGAAAACTATTTTTGCCGGGACTAACAAAAACAACGGCGGCGGCCCTTTCCACAGGGGTTCCACAGCGCTATTTTTTTTTGTCCTTGACCCGCCAAATGCTTCGCTTCCCTGAAGGATCAATCGGGTCGGGGTCAGGTGATGTTGCACATGCGCTTGAAATCAAGCCGGATGTGAATTTGGGGAAGAGCCGCAGCACACGCCGCGACCTTTTGAGGGCCCGTTCACGGTGTCGGGGAAAATGGCAGCAATTGTCGGTGATCCGGCATGATCCCATGGCAAAATTTGACATGGATTGGATGCCGACATTAGAATGACGGCGTGACCACCGCCCCTTTGCCTCCGCCACCGCCGTCCACAGGTTGCGTGTTTGTGGCACGCGGGGTGCGCAAGGTCTATCACACCGGCGAGGTCGAGGTGGTGGCGCTGCACGGGGTGGATGTGGCGCTGGACGCAGGGGAACTGGTTGTCCTGTTAGGTCCGTCTGGCAGCGGCAAGTCCACCTTGCTCAACATTCTCGGCGGGCTGGACGTGGCGACATCCGGGCAGCTCAGCTACAAGGGGTGGGCGTTGGACGGGGCGGAGGAGAATACGCTCACCTTGTTTCGGCGCAATTGCGTCGGCTTCGTGTTTCAATTTTACAATTTGATTCCGAGTCTTACGGCGCGGGAAAACGTGGCGTTGATCACCGGGATTGCCAACGATCCGATGCCCCCGGAGGAGGCGCTGGCGATGGTGGGTCTGCAAGCGCGGATGGATCATTTTCCGTCGCAACTTTCCGGTGGCGAACAGCAGCGGGTGGCCATTGCGCGGGCGATCGCCAAGCGGCCGGAGGTGCTGCTGTGCGACGAGCCGACCGGGGCGCTGGACGTGACCACTGGCATCACCGTGTTGGAGGCGATCGAACAAATCAACCGCGAACTCGGCACGCTCACCGTCATTATCACCCACAATGCGGTGATGGCGGAAATGGCCGACCGGGTGCTGCACCTCTCGGATGGAAGAATCGTCAAGGAGCGGCGCAATACGCTCCGCCGCCCGGCCTCGGGCCTGGAGTGGTGAACCCCGGCCATGAACCTGGAAAGAGCAATGACAGCCTCCCTCGGTGGGGAGCGCCGCCATCTTGGCGGCAGGATTTGGCATCTTGCCAGATCCTCTTCGGGGGAGGACGCCGAGTTCAAAAACCAGGCCATGCATTGCCATTGGCGCATCAATGCGCATCCGCCCGGTAGATTTTCGGGACGAAGCCGGGCGGGGTTTGCAGGTCGAACAAGTCTTCGCCCACATGCACGAGGTGCCAGCCGTGTGCCAGCACCGCCTGGCGGGCTGCGGCACTGCCCTCCACGTATGCCACCATGCCTTGGAACTCCTTGTCCCGATGCTCCGGCATCCAGCGGAAG
>WBXE01000238.1 GCA_008932955.1 Verrucomicrobiota bacterium | reverse complement strand
GTGCGGATTCCTCCTCGCTTTCTCCAGCAGCGTCAGGGCGTGGGGTCAGTCCCGCTTTTCGAGCATTCGGGCCCGGCTTTCACTACGCCATGCTTGAAAAACGGGACCGACCCCATTGGATCAGATAGGCGTCGATGGCGTGGGCGCTGCGTTTGCCGTCGCCCATGGCGAGGATGACGGTGGCGGCGCCGCGGACGATGTCGCCGCCGGCGAAGATGCCGGGGATACTGGTCATGCCAACGGCGTCGGCCTCGATGTTGCCCCAGCGGTTGAGTTTGAGATCGGGGCAGGTGGCGGTGAGCAGGGGATTGGCGCGGGTGCCGATGGCCACGACCACCGCATCGCATTCCAACACAAACTCCGAACCCGGGATGGGCTTGGCACTGCGGCGGCCGGAGGCGTCGGGTTCGCCGAGCTCCATGCGCTGGCATTTGAGGCCCGTGACCCACTTTTTGTCGTTGCCGATGACTTCGAGCGGGGCCAGCAAATTTTCAAATTCGATGCCCTCGGCATCGGCGTGGTGGACTTCCTCGACGCGGGCGGGCATTTCGGCGCGGCTGCGGCGGTAGACGAGGATAGCGCGTTCGGCACCGAGGCGTTTGGCGGTGCGCACGGCGTCCATGGCGACGTTGCCGCCGCCGACCACCGCGACGCGGCGGGCGCGCAGGACCGGGGTATCGGAATCCGGGGCGTAGGCTTCCATCAGATTGACGCGGGTGAGGTACTCATTGGCGGAATAGACGCCTTTAAGGTTTTCGCCGGCCACGTTCATGAACACCGGCAAACCGGCACCGTTGGCGATGAACACCGCATCAAATCGCGCCCGCAATTCAGGCAGCGTATAAGTGCGGCCGACCACCACGTTGTTTTCGATCTTCACCCCGGCTTGCACCAGGCGCTCAACCTCTTCCTCGACAATTTGCTTGGGCAAGCGGAATTCCGGAATGCCATAAACCAGCACGCCACCCGGCTTGTGCAGGGCTTCGTACACCGTGACCTCGTGCCCGGCCTTGACCAGTTCGCCGGCCGCCGTCAAACCGGCCGGGCCGCCGCCGACGATGGCAACTTTCTTGCCGGTGGCGGGGCGGGGCTCGATCTTGACCACGTCGCGGTGGGCCCGCGTCCAATCGGCGACGAAGCGCTCGAGGTAGCCGATGGCTACCGGTTTGCCCCTGACGCCGCGGACGCATTGGGCCTCGCACTGGGTTTCCTGTGGGCAGACCCGACCGGTGACGGTGGGCAGGGCGTTATCGCCGAACAAGCTGCGGGCGGCACCGGCAAAATCCCCCTTGACCACAAAATCCAGGAAGCGCGGGATATTGACCATCACCGGGCAGCCTTGCACGCACTTGGGTTCCTTGCACTGAATGCACCGCCGCGCCTCCAGCAGGGCCATTTTTTCGGTGAATCCGAGGTTTACTTCAAGAAAATTGCCGCTGCGTTGAGTGGCATCCTGCTCCGGCATCGTTTGCCGGTCGATTTTCATGCGCTCCTTGAGTGACAGATTGGGGTCGTTCACGGGGGGGCGGGTGAGGGTGGATCGGGGCGCGTCAGGCCAACTCGACAACTGCCGGCCTCGCAGCCGGCGCTGGCTCGTTGTTCAAATTCGCGGTAGGTGCCGAGGCGTTCAGCCAGCAAGTCGAAATCCACTAGATGACCGTCAAATTCCGGACCGTCGACGCAGGCGAATTTCGTCTCGCCACCGATATCCACCCGGCAACCGCCGCACATGCCGGTGCCATCGACCATCACCGGGTTGAGCGACACGATGGTACGCACACCAAAGGGCTTGGTCAGGTTGGCCACCGCCCGCATCATCGGCACCGGTCCGACCGCATAGACGATATCTACGCGGCCTGCTTCCAGCAGCTCGCGGGTGGCGTCGGTCACAAACCCCTGGCGGCCATAACTGCCGTCGTCGCTGCACACGATCACTTGGCCGAGGCGGCTCAATTCCTCTTCAAAAATGACCCATTGGCGGGATCGGCCGCCGATGATGCTGATGACCTCCACGCCACGTTGGGCTAACCCTTGGGCGATCGGGTGAACCACTGCGGTGCCCACCCCGCCGCCGACGCACA
The DNA here is from genome assembly GCA_008932955.1 of Verrucomicrobiota bacterium. Classification (GTDB taxonomy): domain Bacteria; phylum Verrucomicrobiota; class Verrucomicrobiia; order Verrucomicrobiales; family Akkermansiaceae; genus Luteolibacter. Next base: position 675 of record WBXE01000238.1, on the reverse strand, counting down.
CGGCGCGGCCGGCAGCAATCATTTCGGTGGGATGACCGAGCGGGCCGGAGATATCGAGGATCGAGTCGCCAACTTCCAGCGCAACCAGGTCGCAGGTGGATTTGCCGACGGCCTGAATCACTAGGGCAATGGTGCCGCGAACCGAATCGGCGTCGGCAAGGGTTAGCGGGATGCGTTCGGCACCGTTGCCGCGCCGCACAATGACAAACTGACCGGGCTGACGAATTTCAGCAATGCGGCTGGCCTCAAGGTCGAGGCGGGTGACATTGGGACTGAGTTGAACTTTACCGGTGACAAGGTGCATGCGGCGGAAGCGGATCATGGAAAAAAATTCCGCCTAAAAATCAGTTATCCCTGCTCCGGCGTCAAGCATGCTTTTGTAGCTGCTTGGCTTTCGCGGGGACTTCTGTGGCTTGCCTCCGCCTGGGACGCTTGGGCGGGCTTACCCGCCGTCGCAATGAGAGTCCAGGCCCTGCCGCTCCATAGCTAAGCCAATGGGGGTCAGTCCCGCTTTTCGAGCGTGATGTTGTGGACGTGGGTAGGAATGCTTGGAAAGCGGGACTGACCCCCATTGCCCACATCGGGCCTGCCCCAGTGCCGCGGCAAACATCTCAGATGTCTTGCGGCGACGGCAGCTCGTGGCTACCATGCCCCGCAGATGCTTGATCTTCTCAC
>WBXE01000237.1 GCA_008932955.1 Verrucomicrobiota bacterium | reverse complement strand
GCTCGAAATCCTCACCACCGAGGGCCATGAAGTGCCCATCGCCAGTGTGATCGGCCGCCTGGATACCCGTGCGGTGGTCAGTCCGATCAGTCCGATCAGTCCGATCAGTCCGATCAGTCCGATCAGTCCGATCAGTCCGACAATTCCGACAATTCCGACAATTCCGACAAGCCCATCGGCGCCCGCTGCCGCGGTGAAACCTGCCGCTGTGGACGGTCGCAGCACGCGGCGGCCGATGTCGACGTTGCGTCGCAAGATAGCCACCCAGCTCGTCACTGCCCAGCAAACAGCGGCCATTCTCACCACCTTCAACGAGGTGGACATGAGTGCCGTCATCGAGCTGCGTCGGCAGGGCCAGGAAACATTCCTCAGTCGGCACGGCGTCAAGCTCGGCTTCATGGGATTTTTCGTCAAAGCCGTGGTGCATAGCCTCAAGCAAGTGCCCTCGCTCAACGCCCGGATTGATGGCAGCGACATCGTGGAGCACCATTACTACGATATCGGGGTGGCGATCAACACCGCCAAGGGGCTGATGGTGCCGGTGCTGCGTGATTGCGATAAGCACTCGTTGGCGCGCATTGAGCAAGACATAGCCGGCTATGCGGACAAGGCCCGCGCCGGAAAAATCACCCTGGAAGACCTGCAAGGCGGCGTTTTCACCGTTTCTAACGGCGGTGTCTTTGGTTCGATGCTAAGCACACCGATCCTCAATTCACCCCAAAGCGGGATCCTCGGCATGCACGCCATCCAGCCCCGGCCTGTCGCCCGCGACGGCCAGGTCGTCATCCGCCCCATGATGTATCTGGCTCTCAGTTATGATCACCGTTTGGTCGATGGCCGTGAGGCGGTCACCTTCCTCAACCAGATCAAAGCGAGCCTCGAAGAGCCCACGCAGCTGTTGCTCGACGGCATGGGCTGATGAGATGAAGAGCCGGCTGAAGCCAGCGCTCCTCAAGGAGAGGCGGCCAATGAGGTGCTAGTGGCTCATCGCAGTTTCGGCGCGCTGGTGCACTCCGGGAGTGCGCCAGCTTGCTGGCGCCAAGCCAAGCCAGCTTGCTGGCGAGTGTGCATCTCGGCGGCACCTCATGCACAGCTCCGCGCCATGGCGGGCAAGCCCGCCCAGCCACCGGCGGGGGCAAGCCCCCGCACTCCGCTCCATCGCTGCAGCGGCCGAAATCCCACCGCCTGAATTTTTTTGAAAAAACTTTACGGGTTGCTTCTTGACATGTTGCGGGGATTCCTTCATATCCCGCGCCCCGACAATCAGCGGAACCAACCAACCAAAAAACAACGAATCGCATGCGTGGAGTGATTATGAAGAAAGGCGAGCCTGTCGATCGGGCTCTCAAGCGTCTCAAGACCAAACTTGATGCCGAAGGAGTGCTGGAAGAAATCCGGCGCCGCCGCTCGTTCGAAACGCCCACCGAGCGCCGGCAGCGCAAGCTCCGTACCGCCTCCAAGCGCAACAAGATCCGCTGGCGTTACACTTCTGGCACTGGCTCTGCCGCCCCCGTCGAAACGGCCGCCTTTGCCGATTGATTTTCCTGGTTCCGCAGATCGGGAAATGAACGGGCACCTCAGGGTGCCCGTTTTTTTGTGTGGTCGGCTGCAGGGTTAATCCGCAGTTGCGTGGCTCTCTCGCAGCCGTTCTAGGTCCTCCCAGCGGGTGTAGTGGCGGGCGAGTTGCGCTTTGGCGGCGTCGAGTTGTTGGACAAGGGCCGGGATCTCAGCAAAGGATTCAGCTTGAAAGGCCGGATCATTCAAGCGGCTTTCAATGTCCCCAACGAGTTGTTCGGCGGCGTGGATGAGGTCTTCGATGGCGTCGAGCTCGCTGCGCTCCTTGTGGGTGAGCTTGCGCGCTTTGGCGGCGGTCGGCGCGGCAGCCTTGTGGCGGGCGGCGGCGGCTTTGGCGGCGGCTTGGGCCTGGATACGCTGGGCGGCTTCGCGGGCTTGGCGCTTTTCCAAATAATAGGAATAGTTGCCAGGTTGGACGATGACTCCGTCGTCCTCGAAGGCGATGATTTGATCGCAGATGCGGTCGAGGAAATACCGGTCATGCGACACGCAGATGACCGTGCCGTCAAAGTCCGCCAAGGCTTCTTCTAACATCCGCAGCGACGGCAGGTCCAGATCATTGGTCGGCTCGTCGAGCACGATCAGGTTGCCGCCGTTTTTGAGTACCTTCGCCAACATCAGCCGCGCCCGCTCGCCGCCGGAGAGCAGATCGACCCGGTCGTTGATTCGTTGGTCGTTGAAGAGGAAACGCCGCAGATAGGCGCGGGCCCCTAGCGATTGGTTGCCAAACATCAGCTTTTCGTTGCCGTCGGAAATCTCGTCTAGCAGAGACCCAGTGCCATCGAGCTGCATGCGGGTTTGGTCGATGTAATTGACCTTCACGCGTTTGCCGATGACTGCGGAGCCCTCGCTGGCGGCGATTTGGCCGAGGCAGAGTTTGAGCAAGGTGGTCTTGCCGACGCCGTTGCGGCCGACGATGCCGGTGCATTGGCCGGGCCGCAGCGTGAGCGTGAGGTGGCGGAACAACCAGCGCGGGGTGGCGGTGCTCGAGACGTTCACGCCGGCGCCCTCGAGTTCGACGACGATGTTGCCCAGATCCGGTGGCGGGGGAATGAGCAAGTCCATTTCGCGTTCCTCGGGCGGGGCCTCCATGCCCTCGATCTCGTAGTACTGGTCCATGCGGTGGCGCGATTTGGTGCCGCGGGCTTTCACCCCGGAGCGCACCCAGTCGAGCTCCTCGCGCAAAAACCGCTGC
>WBXE01000236.1 GCA_008932955.1 Verrucomicrobiota bacterium | reverse complement strand
TTGATTGGCACCGTGTAAAACGAGCGCCGACCTTGGCACAGTGCCTTAAATTGCATTGCCAGCGCCACCAGCGTCTTGCCGGAGCCGGTGGGCGTGTCGAGGATGACGTTTTTATCCTGGAAAATTTCCAGGATAGCTTCCTCCTGATGCCCGTATAGCTCGATCCCCGAATTTGTCAGATACGCGAGAAAAGCGTTGAGGATGTCATCGGCGGACGCCTCGCGCGGCAACGGGGCGGGGTCGAGTGGGTAGAGCATAAGCGGCAAGGTGACATCCGCGGCTGAAACCACGGATTACACGAATTTTTTTGAATTTGAATTTTCACATTATTTGCAGCACAGCAGAAGCACCGGACAAGTTGTCTCTTAATCCGTAGATTCCGTGAAATCCGTGGTTCATCTGACCTCGAGTTTTTTACAAACTTCGGATTTCGGGCTCAATGGCCGCCACTGGGTTTGTGGCCGAGGAGGCCGGGCGAGCCGCTGAGTTTGCACCATGAGAAGCCGTAGATGGCGATGATGATGAAGCAAGCGGCAGGTACCGCAAAGCCAGCGGACATGCCATAGTCGTCACCGAGTTTGCCCATGAGTTTTGGCAGCAACGCGCCGCCCATGATGGCCATCACGATGAACGAGGAGGCGAGCTTGGATTTTTGGCCGAGGCCATGGATGCCGAGCGCGAAGATGGTGGGGAACATGATAGACATGAAGAAGAAGCTGAGGAACAGTGCCACCACCGAGATCCACTCGAGCCTGGCAACAATGAGGCCCATGAGCACGACGTTGGCCAGCGCATAGATGCCGAGGGCTTTGTGCGCGGCGAGCTTGTTGAGCAGGCCGGCCCCAGTGAAGCGTCCGAGCAAGAATAGCGAGAATCCGAAAATGGATAGCAATTTGGTGGCGCCCTGTTCGGTGGTGAACCATGCCCCATTGCGGAATTCCGAGCCACTGTCTCCGCCGACGAGGAACGACCACGACTCCTTCATCGTGGCGGTCAAGGCGGGCATGTCCTCCACAATGTAGTTGATGAAGAAACTGAAGATGCCAGCTTGGGCGGCAACGTACACGAATTGGGCGATGACCGCGCCCGTGAAATGACCGTGCGCCCAAATCGACTTATGTGGCACCGGCGCGGAATCATCGAGATGATAGTCGTCCTCATTGACGATGTCCGGGATGTTAGACCGATAGAACACCACGCACAGCGCCAGCACGATGGCCGCAATGACGGCGTAGGGAATCCACACCGTTTGATGGGCTGAAGTGATGCAAACATGGCATTTCCCATCCACTTTGGAGAGCGCGTTGTTCAACCAGGAGTCGGCCTTGGCGCTGCAGGAAACACACGACTCCAACGGACCGGCGGACGGATCCGCCGCCAAGTGGTGGCGGTGCAGCGCGGCTTTTTGGTTGGCCAAATCGCTGGTTAGGTCAGCTTTTTTTTGCTGGCACGGCTGGCAATTTTCAATGGATGCCTTGTGGGCACCCGAATCAATGTGCGCCTGATGGATGCCGGGGTCGGCATAGAAGAACAAACCGCCGATGATGGGGCCCAGAATCCAGCCCACGCCGTTGGCGGATTGGGCCAGATTGATGCGCACCGCGGCAAACTGCGGGGCGCCGAGTACCGTCGTGTATGGATTGGCGATGGTTTCCAGGAAGGTGAGTCCCATCGATACGACGCATACGCCGAGGAGAAACGCCCAGAACTGGGAGATATGTGTGGCGGGGATGAACCACAGGCATCCGAGGGCCACCATCAACAGGCCGACGATGATGCCGCTCTTATACCCGAGACGGCGGGCCAGCCAGCCGGCCGGCAAGGCCATCAGGAAGTAGCCGAGGTAGTGGGCAAACTGGACATTGGCGGACTGGGATTTGGACAGATGCAGGAAATCCTGGAAGTGTTTGTCCATCACGTCGATCATGCCATTGCACACCGCCCACAGGAAAAACAGCGATGTGATGAGCAGGAAGGTGAAACCGTACGACTTTCCATCGGCGGTCTTGAATAGGCTGGGTTGGTTCATGCGAGTAGCAGGGTTGGGCTGGAGTTTAGTTGGCCTGGGACTGGTAATGACAGCTAGCGCGGCGCAGGGCAAGAACGGAAATGCGCGCCGGACTGCGGCAGCTTGCTGCCGCCCGGCCGTGCCAGCTTGCTGGCGAGGCTCAAGCTGCCGCGCTTCACTTTGGCTTTCTCCCCCATGGAGCAAGCTCTATCCACCGCAAGGCGGGGGCAAGCCCCCGCACTCCATTTGTTCGGCTGGAGGCCGCAGCTACTGCATCGCGTCGCGGCACCACGTTAGGGCGTGCAGGGCGTGGTCGGTGGCGTAGGGGCGGTGGTAGTTATACAAGGGATAGTCCGACCAGGAACCGTCTTTTTCCTGATGGGACAGGATGATGGCGGCGAGGCGCTTGGTGTAGGCGGCGTGGCTAGCCTTGGGCAGCAGGTGGGCAGGCTCGGTGAAATAGAAGATGCCGTAGTATTAGAAGTAGCCGGCGATGCGAGCCGCGTCTCGCGGCGCGGCCCATGCGCAGTGCGTTGGCTGTCGCCTGCTTGCGCCAGGAACGCAACGTCCGATACACCACCATGCTTCGGTTCGGCCCATCTGCCATGCGTGGACGTTTTCTCTGTCTCCAAATATGTTCTTCTGACACAAGTCTGATAGTGGGGCGAATTCGTCACATTGGATAGATATTTTGGTGACAGTTTTGTTGCAATTGAGTGATTGGAAAATGGAGTTGCGGGGCTAATTTAGAGCTTCCGTCCGGGGCTTCCGGTAAGAGATTATCCCAAGATATCCTC
>WBXE01000235.1 GCA_008932955.1 Verrucomicrobiota bacterium | reverse complement strand
CGTGGCATGGATATAGGGCAATGCGTTGGATTTTGGCAAGCCAGATGCATGGCATCTGTCATGTAATCGACGCCGAGCCAAGACGAAGCGTTCGCCGCAAAAAACTTCTTGCCAAACGCACGGGATGGCGCACGCTGCCTGCATGAAAACCATTACAGCCACCTCTGCTCGTTCCGATCTTTATCGGGTGATTGATTCTGCGGTTACCAACCACGACCCGGTTCATATCACCGGGAAGCGGGGCAATGTTGTATTGGTTGCGGAGTCTGACTGGAGAGCCATTCAAGAGACACTGTATCTTGTCAGTATGCCTGGCATGAGAGATTCGATCCGCCAAGGAATGGAAGAACCGATCGCAAAATGCAGCCAGGAAATTGACCTGTGAGCTACGAACTAGTTTACACCACTCAGGCAAAAAAGGATGCCAAAAAGCTCAAAGGCAGCTCCTTGGCCAAAAAGGCTAGGGAGCTGCTTGATATTATTGGTCAAAATCCATTCGCAGATCCGCCACCATTCGAGGCGCTTATTGGAGATCTCAAGGGAGTCTATTCACGGCGTCTAAATATCCAGCATCGCCTGGTCTATCAGGTTTGCGCAGAGGAACTGGTAGTGAAAGTAATTAGACTTTGGACACACTACGAATAATAGCCCAACAAGTCCCTTCTATCGACAGCCTTCAACTTCTCAAGTTCCTACCCATGACAACCGACGTCTATCAAACCATCCCGCAAATCCCGGTGTGCAACCGCGCCAATTCGAGGTCAAACAAAGCATGCGTGACCAGCCACTAACCGTACATCCGGAAACCGGCGAACCGGTACGGTGGGTGATTCTCGGCGGCATAGGCATCCTGAGCAGCGGCAAAGCCGTGATGCCGACGTCGGCATCAGCGCGGAGCGGTGGTTGCGGTGGTGGCTGCGGCTGCCACTAGCTTGTCACAAAATCTCGGCGATTTGCACGGCGTTGAGGGCGGCGCCCTTGCGGACTTGGTCGCCGACGACCCACAGGTCCAGCGCGTTGTCCAAGACGAGGTTGCGGCGGATGCGACCGACGAGGCAGGCGTCCTTGCCGGTGGTGTCCAGCGGCACCGGAAACAAGCGGGCAGCCGGATCATCGACGACCTGGATGCCCGGCTTGCCGGCGTAGGCGGCGCGGGCGGTGGCCACATCGACCGGGCGAGAGAATTGGGCGGTGATGGCGATGGAGTGGGAGCGATAGACCGGCACCCGCACGCAGGTGCAGGAAACCTTGAGGCCGGGCAGGGCGAGGATTTTACGACCTTCGTGGAGCATTTTCATTTCCTCCTTGGTGTAGCCGTTGTCGGTGAAAACATCCACCTGCGGAATCACATTGAAGGCGATCTGGCGCGGATAGACTTTGGGGGTGAATGGCAGCCCGGCGGTGATGGCCGCCACCTGCTCCTCCAGCTCGCGAATACCCTGTGCGCCTGACCCGGAAACCGCCTGATAGCTCGAGGCGATGATCGCTTCGAGGCCAAAGGCGGCGTGCAGCGGAGCCAGCGCCATGAGCGAGATGATGGTGGTGCAATTGGGGTTGGCGATGATGCCGCGCGGCGGATTTTTGGCGGCCTCGGGGTTTATTTCCGGTACCACCAGCGGCACGTCCGGCTCCATCCGGAAGGCCGAGGAATTATCAATGACCACCGCCCCGGCCGCCGCGGCTGACGGACCGAACTCCAGTGAAATCGAGCCGCCGGCACTGAACAGGGCGATGTCCACGCCCGCGAACGAAGCATGGGTGAGCTCCTCCACAACGATTTCCTCGCCACGAAATGCAAAACGTTTGCCCACCGAACGGGCGGACGCGAGCAACGTGAGTTTGCCCACCGGAAAATTCCGCTGTTCGAGACACAGCCGCATTTCTTCGCCGACGGCACCCGTCGCACCTACAATCGCCACGTGAGGAGGATTCATATTGGAAAACCGGCCAAATTGCGGCCGGGCGGGCACTGTAGCTGTTTTCCGCAGGCTGGCAACCGAATCGTGGCGGAATGACTTACGAAATCCTCATCTCCCCTTCGTTTTCTTGGTTGCCCTCGGTGGAAAAAACTTTGTCCTTTTTTACGGAAGAGGAATGGACACCGGATTTGAACAGAAGGAAACGAAGGTAACAAAGCCTCATCTCCCCTTCGTTTTCTTGGTTGCCATCGGTGGAAAAACCTCGTCCTTTTTCACGGAAGAGGAATGGACATCGGATTTGAACAGAAGGAAACGAAGGTAATAAAGCCTCATCTCCCCTTCGTTTTCTTGGTTGCCCTCGGTGGAAAAAACAGCAAGCTTCTTTACCTAGGTGACTGCTGTAAAAAGTATTATGCATCCACTATTTAAAGTAGCAGATGAGCTAAGCCGGACGGTCATTGGCGCGGCCATAGAGGTTCATCGGTTGAAAGGGTCGGGCTTGATCGAGAGCATTTACGAGAAGTGTCTGATGCGGGAGTTGAGCCTGCGGCATCTGGCGGCGGTGAACCAGCAGGTAGTTCGAATTGAATACAAGGGTTACATCTTTGAAGAGCCGTTGCGGTTCGACATGCTTGTGGAGGATTGCCTGCTGCTGGAACTCAAGTCCATCAAGGAGGTGCTCCCCATTCACAAAGCGTAACTCCTGAGCTACATGAAGCTACTCGACATTCCCGTGGGCTTGCTCATCAACTTTCACGAACTAAAACTGGTGGACGGCATCCACCGAATGATTCTTCCCGGCGCGAACCTATGAAACACTAACAAAGCATTATTTCCCTTCGTTCCCTTTGTTACCTTCTGTGAACAACCTCGCCCTTTTTCACGGAAGAGGAATG
>WBXE01000234.1 GCA_008932955.1 Verrucomicrobiota bacterium | reverse complement strand
GCGGCGGTGGAGTTCCTGGCGGAACCATTCAAGGGCGGGCGCGTCGCCGTGGACGAGGAAGGCTTTTTTCGGCCGCACCTTGATGATGTAATCGGCGATCGCTTCGCGCGTCGAGTGGCCGCTGAAATCAAATACCTGCATCTCACAGTGCAGCGGCACCGGCGGATAGGCCGGATCCAGCAGCACTTCCTCGCCCGGTTGGGCGCAACGGATACGGCCGCCCGGCGAGGCGGGATCCGCGTAGCCGACGAAGAACAAGCCGTGGCGCTTGTTCTCCAACACGCCTTGCCGGGCAAAGTTGTTAGAAACGGTTTTTTCGGTCATCATGCCGCTGGACAAGGCGTAAATGCAGCCGGAAACAAAGGGAATGGGGCCGCGGTTTTTGCGGGCGCCGGTCTCGAGCTCCATGTCGGTTAGGAAATCAAAGCCGGGGAGTTGGCGGCGGGACACGTCGCTGAAGTTGTCGAAAATGTTAGTCATTTTCGTGCTGAGGCCGCCGATATAGATTGGGGTTTTCTTGGGGATGAGGTGTTGGCGCTTGAAGCGGTGGAGCATGGCAAGCACTTCCTGGGTTTTGCCGATGGCGAACACCGGAATAAGCACCGAGCCCTTGCGGGCGAGCACCCGTGCGATGGCCTCGGCCAAGGCGTCCTCCTCGCTGGCGCGGGTGTAGTCCGGGCGCCGGGCGTGGTTGCCGCGGGTGGTCTCGACGATGATGGTATCCACCGGAGCATCGGGAAAGGCCGCGCCTTTTTGCAGCGAGGCATCCTCGAAATTCACGTCGCCGGTATAGAGGATGCGCTTGCCCTCGGCCTCGAGGGTGACGCCCACCGAGCCGAGGATGTGTCCGGCGTCGTGGAAAGTGGCGCGGATGTCGCCGGCGGGGTCGAGGTTAAAGGGGCGTTCGATGGCACGCCGCACGAAGGATTTTTTCAATTCGTCGAGTTCGCGGTGTTCGAAGAGCGGGTACTCGGCGATGCCCAGCTCGATGCGTTTGGATTGCATGACGTTGACCGAATTATGCAGCAGCGCGAGCGCCAGCTCCGCGGTTTCCTCGGATAGGAAAACCTTGGCCTGCGGTTGCGATTCGAGCAAAACCGGCAAAGTTCCCACGTGATCGAGGTGGGAGTGGGTGATGATCGCCGAGTCGATGCTGCCGTCCTGCAGCATCTCAAAATGTGGGATGGCCTCGGCGCCCTCGTGCTTCGGGTGCATGCCGGCATCGAGCACGATGCGGGCGTTGGTGGTTTCGAGCAAATAGGAATTTGCGCCGATTTCGGCGTGACGACAGAGACTTTTAAAAATCATGAATAGGTGGCGATGCGTGGCGACAGTGGCCAGCGCGAGTTGGTTTGTCAACCTGCGCTTTTCACTGGGCAGTTTCTGACTTCCTGAGCTAGGCATTGAATTGTCGAGGAAATGGCGATGAATCCCGGAAAATGACATGGCACTTTTTTGAGGGTTTGGGGCCGGGATTCAATGAAACGCAGAGTAGCTGAGGTCGCGGAGGGAGGCGCGGAGATGATTGATGGAGGTTTGCACCGGGTCGTCAGGGTCGCCTCAAGCATTAGGGATATAGCAATCACCTGAGGCTAAGGAGCCAGCACATTCCTGTGGTGAAAGCGGAAGGGCGGCCCATGAATGAGCTCCGAAGGCTCGCTTCATGGTCGGTCCTTCCGCACGACGACAGTAACGTCGTCGCTCCCTACCATGCGTCATCCGCGCCAAGTTACTCCGGAAGGCAGGGGGCAGCGCAAGCCACTCAGCGATTTGCTCTGCTAGCTCCGCGCCTCCGCGTTGCGATGACTTTGTGATCGTCTGAACGTCAAAATGTGCCGATTCTTTTTCCGCCGATTTCAGGAACTGTGAGTTTGTCCCCAGCCGCCCCAGACCCTGAATTGGCAGTTTTTGCCACTTCCTGGGATATTGCTTGAGAGTTCCGGACGAACGCCATGATACTCGCGCCGCCCGCCGGTGCCTCACCGCAGAGCCTGGGGAGGCTCCCACCAGCCGTAAACGCCGTCCGATCCGCTCGCCCTTGCAACTTTTCCCCCACATGAAACTCACCACCTATACCGGCGGCATATGCGCCACCAACGGCTATCTTGTGCAAACTCCCGACGGCACCCTGCTCATTGATGCACCCGAGGGTATCGCCGCCTGGGTTGGCGACTGCGGGGTGCGCGTTGACCATTTGTTGCTCACGCATCAGCACTTCGACCACGTGCTGGACGCCGCCGTATTGCAGGCGGCCGGCACCCGCCTCTATGCCATGGAAGATTTTTCCGATGATTTAACCTTGGAATCCCTGAGCCGCAAGTGGGGGATGCCCACTCCAGTGACACCCTATCGGATCGACCAGCGCCTGTTGCCAGACCCAAGCCGTCCACTGGAGTTATGCGGTTTGCAATTCCACCTCTATCATGTTCCCGGCCATTCTTCGGATAGCCTGGTGTTCCATTTGCCCGACCACGAACTGGCGTTTTCCGGCGATACCCTATTTGCCGGTTCGGTCGGCCGCACCGATTTGCCGGGCGGGAGTCATCGTATTTTGTTGGAAGGAATTGCCCGTCATCTGCTCACCCTGCCGCCGCAGACCCGGCTGTTGCCCGGCCACGGTCCCGCCACGAGCGCCGGTGAGGAAGCCGCCGGTAATCCATATCTACGGTTCTAACGGCGGCTCCGCGTCGCTGGGCATGCGGTGGGAGTGGGTATAGACGAGGGTGCAGCCACCGGCCCACAGCGTGGCGAGCAGCGGCACGGCGAGTTGTGGCGCGTGCGCCGCCAAACCTAACACCGGTGCCCATGCCGCCACTAATCCCAGCGT
>WBXE01000233.1 GCA_008932955.1 Verrucomicrobiota bacterium | reverse complement strand
GGGATTGATCGGGAGGAGGCCCTTCCCTCAAACCACTGCTTGCCACTGAGCGCACTGAGCGCACTGAGCGCACTGAGAAGAATTTCTTAAATCAGTGGCCTCAGTCTTCTCAGTGGTTAATCCTCGCCCCGAGCCATGCCGCCACTCCAATACGTCCCACCCAAAGCATTGCTCTTCAATCCGTGAAATCCGTAAAATCCTGTAATCAGTGGTGGTCTTGGGTCGTCATGCCCCGACCCTCACACTATTTCTCTGTCCCCATAGCTGATTTCTCTGTCCCCATAGCTGAAAAAATATTGCCAGCGAGCGGCGGAGTTGCCAGCTTTTGCGTGTGATCTCCCTAGCAAGACTTTTTGGAAAATCGGACCGTTTTTTTGAATTGCTGGCCGTCAGTGCGAAATCGGCGCACCTGAGCATTGAGGCGCTGGCGCGTTTGCTCAAGGAAAGCGACGGCGGCAACGTGGCGCTGGCGGAGTTGGCGGTGGCCCGCCGCAACGAGAAGAAAAACGTCGAGACCATCAGTGAGGAGCTCGTCAAGGTGTTCGTCACGGCGCTGGACCGCGAAGACATTGAGGCGCTATCCAAGGCGCTGTACCGCATTCCCAAGACCGTGGAGAAATTCGGCGAACGCTACGCCATCATGCATCATTTGGTGGTGGCTGACAATTTTGCGCCGCAGATGGCCATTGCGCAAGAGGCGGCGCTGGTGGTGGTACGGATGGTGGACATGTTGGCCAAGAGCCCGAAGCTGGAGGACGTGAAAGCGGAGAATGACAAGATGCAGGAGTTGGAGGGGCGGGCTGACCAATTGGTATTGGGGCACTTGAAGGAGATTTATTCGGGGACCATCGAGCCGCTGCAGGGGATGGCCATGCGCGACCTCTACGATTTACTCGAAAAAGTCATCGACCGCTGCCGCGATGCCGGCAATATCGTCTCGCACATCGTTTTGAAAAACTCCTGAAGCCCGCCACCGCATGAGCTTCACGATCATATTCTTGGTGATTTTCATCGCCCTCGCCTTCGAGTACATCAACGGCTTTCACGACACCGCCAACTCGATTGCCACGGTGGTCGGCACCAAGGTGCTCACGCCGCGCCAGGCGATCCTGATGGCGGCGAGCACCAATCTGATCGGCGCGCTCGTCGGCCACGCGGTGGCCAAGACGGTGTCCTCCGGTTTGGTGGATTCACAATTTATTTCCCCGCAGGTGATCATTTGCGCGCTGTTAGGCGGGATCGTCTGGAACCTGCTGACCTGGCTGCTCGGCCTGCCATCCAGCTCAACCCACGCCTTGGTCGGCGGCTTGTGCGGTGCCGCGCTGGCCAGTTCCCATGGCCAATGGAGCGCGATTATTTGGTCGGTGGAAAAAATCAAGGATGGCAAAGTAGTGATGGAGGGGCTGCTGCACAAGGTGCTCATGCCGATGATTGGTTCGCCGATCATCGGGTTTGTCGGTGGCTGGCTCATCATGGGGCTGCTTTACGCATTGCTGCGCGGGGCCCGGCCGCGCTTTGTAAACCGGTTTTTCGGCAAGGCACAAATCGTCAGTGCCAGTTACATGGGGTTTGCCCACGGCTTGGCCGATGCCCAGAAGACCATGGGGGTCATCACTCTGGCGCTGGTCACCGCCACCGCCAGCGGGACGTTTGCCACGCTGCCCAATTGGCTCGGGTTTCTACGCATGGACAAGTCGCTAGCTGCCGAGACCAGCATCAAACAACTCCAAAACCCCCATGCCAGTCCACCACAGCAGGTGGCGGCGGCGCAAGTCCTTGAAAGCGAGGGTCTGCGCCTAGCCCCCGGCGAGTTTCAGGAGGCATTTCTCGCGCTGGCGGCCAAGACTTATGCCAAGGCCGATACCGCGGCTGACGCGCATCGCAGCGCGGCGCTGGCGGATGGCGCCCACCAGGCGGTTTTGGCGGTGGAAGCAGCGCGGTGGTTTCCGAAGTTGCCGCTGCTCGGGCCCTTGGCGGCTGGCAAGCACACCGACTGGCAGAAAACCCTAAGCAAGGAGATGCTGACCGCCGCTGCAGCCGGTAAAAATCCGCTGGTAGTGGCGGCCGGCAAGGTCCACGACCTCTCACCCGATGTGCCCATTTGGATCAAAATTGTCTGCTCGCTCACCATGGCTGCGGGCACTGCCGCCGGCGGCTGGCGCATCATCAAAACCCTCGGCCACAAGCTCGTCAAACTCCAACCCGTGCACGGCTTCGCCGCCGAAACCACCGCCGCCACCTTGCTGGCGGTCACCGGCTATTACGGCATGACCGTGTCCACCACCCACAGCATCACCACCTCCATCATGGGCGTGGGTTGCGCCAAGCGCTTCAACGCCCTCAAGCTCTCGCTCGTCGAACGCATCATCTGGGCCTGGATCCTCACCCTGCCTGCCGCAGGGGGCGTGGGCTATCTGCTCGTCAAGGGCGCCCAACTCTGCGGCTGGATCCCGTAATGGCTATGGGGACAGAGAAATTGTCCGTGAGTCGTGGTATGACGGCCCAAGACCCCCACTGATTACAGGATTTTACGGATTTCACGGATTGAAGAGCAATGCTTTGGGTGGGACGGATTGGAGTGGCGGCATGGCTCGGGGCGAGGATTAACCACTGAGAAGACTGAGGCCACTGATTTAAGAAATTCTTCTCAGTGCGCTCAGTGCGCTCAGTGGCAAGCAGTGGTTTGAGGGAAGGGCCTCCTCCCGATCAATCCCAGCAGCCACGAACCCATCCCACCTCAAATTCTTAATCCGCGAAATCCGTGTAATCCGCATCATCCGTGGTCATCTTCGTCCCGTGACGGGACCATCTCCAGCCTTGACCTCAGC
>WBXE01000232.1 GCA_008932955.1 Verrucomicrobiota bacterium | reverse complement strand
CCGAAAAAATCAAGGCCATCATCGTCGAGCCCTATCACAACCGCAAAATTGCCACCAAGGTGGCTACCTCCACCGGAGCCCACGTGGTGGATGCGGCGCAGTACCCGGACGGCTTGCCCGACACCGCGACCTATGTCGAGTTGATCGACGTGCTGATCACCCGCCTCACCACAGCCCTCAAAGACTAACACTATGTGGGACGTAATGATGTGGCCGATACTGGCCTGCGTGTTGTTGCCCGGTCTGCTGGTCTATCTAGGACTGCATGTGGTCCGCCGCGGGATTATTTTCATTGATATCGCGATGGCGCAAATGGCGTCGCTGGGCGTGTGTTTCGCCGTGATGAAACACATGGACCCGGACAGCCCCATGACGTTCTGGATCTCGTTAGGGTTCACCTTGTTGGCCGCCGCCTTGTTTGCTTTCACCGGCAAGCGCAACGGCGAGGTGCCACAAGAGGCCATCATCGGCATCGCCTATGTGGTGGCCGCCGCCGCGTCGGTGATCCTGTTAAGTTATTCGACGGAAGGCGACGAGCAGATCAAGAACATGTTGATCGGCAACATTCTGCTGGTGACCAAAGAGGAAATCTTCCGCACGCTCGGGTTATTTGTCGGCGTGGGCCTGTTCCACTGGTTCCTGCGCAAACCTTTCCTCATGCTGTCCTTCGCCCCGGCCCAAGCCGCCGCCAGCGGCATGCGCGTGAAGTTATGGGATTTCCTGTTTTACGCCACCTTTGGACTGGTGGTCACCAGCTTCGTGCAAATCGTCGGCGTGCTGCTGGTCTTCACCTATCTGATTGTACCGGCCGTCTGCGGCATTCTCACCGCGCGGCGCTTCGGTGCCCGCTTGGCCATCGGCATCGTGCTCTCACTCATCGGTGGCGTCACCGGGCTGATCTTATCCTTTTACGAGGACCTGCCGTCTGGTGCTGCCATCGTGTGCGTGTTCGGTGCCTTGCTGGTGCTCGCGGCCGGCGTCGGGATGGTCGTCAGACCGAAGGCCGGCGGGAGGCGTGATGTTAGGTAGTCATGTGGGCTGGATTGTAGCGGCGCGCTGTGAGCGCCGATGCGGATGAGTTACGCCTATCGAACAACTCTGATTCAGCGGCAAATCCTGGACAGCGGTGGTCATAGACACGCCGCTACAATACGGCAAATCAGTGACGTCGTTGCTCCCTAACTGGCAGCATCAGAGCCAAGGTACGGCTTGGCCAGCGCTGAGTAATCCAAGCCGCCGAGGCCGTCGCCACATAACTCAGTCATGCGTTGGGACACCGCCGCGATGGCGGGAGTATCCAGCCCCACCTGCGCCGCGAGATCCAGCGCATAAACACTGTCCTTGCGCATGTTGTCCAACGAAAAATGTGCCTCAAACTCACCCACCGCCATCGTCGGCAACTTGAATTTTGCTAGTGGCGAACCACAGAAATTTTCCGCCACCGCCTGGGTGAACAACTCCGCCGCCACCCCGTGCCGCGTCGCAATGGCCAATGCCTCCGCCAGTGCCTGCAGGGTACACGCGGAAATCAAATTGGTGGCCAGCTTCACCACCGTGGCCGCCCCCACCCCACCGCAGGGCAGCAACTCCCTGCCGGTGGCCCGCAGATAGGGTGTGACCACCCTAACCAATCCATCATCGCCGCCGGCATAATACACCAACTGTCCGCTGGCTGCGGCCAGCTTGCTGCCGGTGAATGGTGCATCCAGAAACCGGCAGCCGCGCTGTGCGCACAAGGCATCTAGCCAATGCGTCGTGGCTAGGTCCACCGTTGCGTGATTCAATACGATCTGGCCCTCGCGCAAGGCGGGTGCCAGCCGTTCCATCACCGCGCGCAAGGCCGGCGCATCTTTCAGATAGATTGAAATCACCTCGGCATCGGCTACTGCCGCTTCCGGCGTGGGAGCTTCGCCGGGCAAGCCTTTGGGCGTGCGGTTCCAGCATGCCACCTGCCAACCGGCTGAAGCCAGTTGGGCAGCAACCCGCGATCCGATAATGCCCAGGCCCAACACCGCGGCGCGGCCGGATTCAAGTGGCATCGTGGCGCGGGCATCCTGCCCGTACGCTTGGATACCGGGCAGGATGCCCGGTCCACCTGCCGACGCTGCGAGGTCTACTGGCAATGAGTTCATTGTTGGCGTTGGAGTGCGAATTTCACTAGATTGCCGGCTTGCTTGCGGATGTCGGCAAGCTGCGCCTTGGTCGGCTCCTTGCCATCTTCCAGCACCATTTCATTGCGCAGGCCCGCTAGAATGTCGCGCATGGCCAGGTAATTCGCCCGCTCGGAAATGCGCGGCTCCAAGCCCGCCACCGACTCGGTGTAGTAGTCGGCTATATCTTCGCGCATCAGCTTGCGTGCCCGCTCCGCAGAAAATTGTTTGTCCACTGCCGCAGCAGCAACCTCCAGCGCGCGAATCCAGCCACCCAGCGAAATCAAATGCGCCAGGTCAGCATCCTTCAGGGTCACCAATTCAATCTCCACATCCTTTTGGGTCGCGCGCAGTTCGGTCTTCAATTGCTCGACATTGCCCTTCTTGGCACTTTCTAACAAACTAGCGGAATGCCGGTTGACCCGCTCTCCGGCGCCCAGCGCCTTGCCGTAGCGCGTCAGATCTTTGGCCAGCCCCTCGACTTTTTCCATCTGCCCGGACTGCACCACTAAAAACCCGTCGGCAATGAGAAACCCCAGCTCGATGGCTAGATCCGCCCGATCCAAGGGCATGCGAGCCGGCATCTTGCGCTCCACATCGGCCATCGGTATGGGCATCAGGAATTGCAGGGTGTCGAACAACTTGGCTATCGACGGCGCGGTGAATTCATTGACCGCGAGCTCCTCGAGTCGATGCGGATCATCCAGCAAATCTTCGGGCACCTCCGCCTTGTCAGATTTATCCGCCTT
>WBXE01000231.1 GCA_008932955.1 Verrucomicrobiota bacterium | reverse complement strand
TGCTTGTCAAGGTTCGAATCCTTGCGGGACTACCATGCTTGGAGAATGGGACGAGCCTGGCGCTTATCTAGCATTCGCCTCGCATGAGCACAGCAGCCGGAGGCACGCTGCCACGGCCTGCTGCGAGACGCGGCAGCCACTCCACGTGGCGGCATCCTGCCCGGATGCCTGGCGCTGTGATTGGGTTGTCTGAGGCGGCGCGTCATCGCATCGCCAGTAAAAAAAGCCAAAAAAGGGCGGGAAGCTGATGCTTTCCGCCCTTGGTGAGGTTGGGGGGATGACGCGATTACTTCGCAGGCTCGGGTTTGGGTTCGGCGTCGGGTTTGGGCTCGGGTTTGGGCTGGATACCTGGCCGACCTTGGGCGCGGCGTTTTTGCATTTCGGCTTTTTGTTTGGCTTTTTGCTCTGGGGTGATTAAAGCGTCGATTTCCTCGTTCTGTTGTTTCATTAAATCGCGCATCTTGGTCTTATCTTCCTCGGTGAGGTTTTGGTAGCCCTTATCGCGGAGCTCCTTAATCGCAGGCGCGTTTTTCTCCATGATGGCCTTGATTTTGTCCTGCTGCTCTTGGGTGAGCCCGAGAGTTTGGGTCATGTATTTAAGCCGTTCCTCGGGGCCGAAGCGAGCACTGCGCCCCGGACCTTGGGGCCGCACGGGGGTTGCGCCTGGGGTTGCGCCTGGGGCGGGATCTTGCGCGAAGCTGGTGGAAGGAATGGTGAAAAGCGCCGCAGCAGCGACGCACAAACTCAGGGTGTGCTTATTCATACGGGAGAGCAAACCCCGGGAGAGCAGCGGAGGTTGCGCAGAATGTCATATTTTTGTGGCATACCCTGCTACCCCCGATCCAACACCTCTTCAAACACCCCCCCGCCCAGCAGTTGTCCGCCGTCGTAAAACGCGCAAATCTGGCCTGCGGCGATGGCGCGTTGGGGGTTGCGGAAAATGAGCTCCAGTTTGCCATCATCGCGCGGTGCCAACTCCGCAGTCTCCGCGTGTGACCGGTAGCGGGGCTGGGCTTCCACTTGCCGCGCTGAATCGAAAGGTCCTGCCAAGGCCGAAACACTGCCGATTAGGCAGTGCCGCACGTACAGCCCCGGCGAATCCAGGTTATCCCAGCCGATGATGAGTTGGTTTTTCGCAAGCTCCTTGCCGACGACCACAAGGGCCATGCCTTCCCGCGGTGATGCCACCCCATGCCCCTTGCGTTGGCCTAGCGTGTAGAGGTGCAGGCCGCGATGCTCGCCCACGACCCGGCCCGTGGTATCGACGATGTCTCCCGGCGAATCCGGTAGATAGTGGCGGAGGAAGTCGCTCATTTTCACTTGGCCGAGAAAGCAGATGCCCTGGCTGTCTTTTTTTTCTGCCACGGACAGAGCGAAGCGTTTGGCGGTCTCGCGCACCTGCGGCTTGAGCATTTCCCCGGTGGGAAACAACCCGTGCTGGGCTTGGTGTTGCGTCATCATGGATAAAAAATAGCTCTGATCTTTGTTAGGGTCTGCTCCCCGGAGAATCACCGCGGTCCCGTCAGCCAAGCTGCGTTTGCGGACGTAATGCCCGGTGGCCACGCTGTCGAAGCCCTGGTCCAGCGCGTAATCCAGAAAGACCCCGAATTTCATTTCGCGATTGCACCACACGTCGGGATTGGGGGTGATGCCCGAGCGATAACCATCGATCAGGTAGTCGACAATCCGTTGGCGGTAGGCCTCAATCAGATCGATGACCCGAAATTCAATCCCCAAGCACTGCGAGACGGCCCGCGCATCGGCAATATCTTGTTCCCACGGACAATCCCCAGGAATCCCCTCGGCGTTGACCCAATTTTTCATGTAGCCAGCCACCACCTCATGCCCCTGTTCCACGAGCAAAGCCGCCGCCACGGAGCTGTCAACCCCGCCCGATAGTCCCACCAATACCTTCGCCATGCGCGCAGTCTGCCCAATCTGGCGGCCACATACAAGCCGGATGCTCTGCCAACCTATTGCCCGTTATTCTGTGGTTGCCGGAAGCCGTGACGCCTGTACTCGTACGCCATGCATGCATCGCGCCGCGGCCCTGACTAAATTGGCCCGGCTGCGGCATGGTGGGGAGCGACGACCTTACTGTCGTCGTGCGGGAGGATCGCCCGTAAACCGAGCCATCGGCACGTCGCCATGGGCCGCTCTTCCGCTACCACCACACGAATGTGGTGGCTCCTTAGCCCATGCTACTCCCTGTGCCACACCAGAGCGAGCGCGGGATCGGGGGCTAAAAAGGAAGATGGAAAGGGTTGCCGCCGGTGTTTTTTCCGCTCGCCATCTTGTTGCCGCACCGCTAGGCTCCGGGCGGGAGCACAAAGGGGGATCTATTCTTAAAACTGGCACGCCGTTTGCTTTCCATTCTGCACATCATCACATCATGAAAAAGATCGAAGCCATCATTAAGCCGTTCAAGTTGGAAGAAGTGAAAGAAGCCTTGGCGGAAGCCGGGATTCAAGGAATGACCGTGACCGAGGTCAAGGGTTTCGGGCGCCAGAAGGGGCATACGGAAATTTACCGGGGCTCGGAATACACCGTGGACTTTTTGCCCAAGGTGAAAATCGAGGTGGTGGTGGATGATGCGTTGGCCGAGAAGGTGGCGCAGGTGATGGTCAAGAGTGCCAACACGGGCAAGGTTGGGGATGGCAAGGTGTTTATTTCCAATATTGAGCAGGCAATTCGCATCCGCACCGGGGAAACCGGTGCAGCGGCCGTGGTGGCCGTCTGAGGGAGTGCGTGTCGGTCCGGCATGCTCGTCGCCAGAAGCCAAGACCTGATTGTCGTGGTTTCGCTGCTGTGAATGAGCCGCATATGGCTTCGGCGGTCACAGGCGCGCCGCTACGATGCAACAGATCGCCTTGCGCGGTGGCTAATTGGATTTTGAGGATGTTCGGGGTTGAACCTGCGGGTGCAGTGGGCATACTGCCGCGCCGTCCGC
>WBXE01000230.1 GCA_008932955.1 Verrucomicrobiota bacterium | reverse complement strand
GGTGGCTCCTTAAAACTAGAGGGGTCTCCTGGCATCGAGAAATTTGTTGGCCTCGAATTGGCCCAGCCGGCCGAAATGGTGGCAGGATTATTCAAAAAAACTGGGCTTGTCCGGATGGGGGTGCATGGATTACGGTCTCCCAGCCTTTTGCCAGCGTGAGCCAATTTCCCCCAGCCATCCACATTCTCGGTATTCTCCCGGCGCGCTGGGCGTCCACGCGCTTCCCCGGCAAGCCCCTCCATCTCATCGCCGGCAAACCGCTCATCCAACACGTGTGGGAGCGCTGCTTGGCTTGCTCCAAGCTCGATGCCTTGCTGGTGGCCACCGACGACCCGCGCATCCGCGATGCAGTGCTGGGCTTTGGCGGCCAGGTGGTCATGACCTCGCCGACGCACCCGACGGGTACCGACCGGATTGCCGAGGCGGCCCGCACGCTGCCGCAGGCCACCCACATCATCAATATCCAAGGCGACGAACCGCTCATCGACCCTGCGCTCATCGACGAGCTGGCTGCCATCATGGGGAACGACCCGACGCTGGACATGGCTACCGCTGCCAACCCACTGGCTGCAGATGATCCGGCGGTACTGGACCCGAATGTGGTGAAAGTGGTCACCGCGCTGAGTGGCCGGGCGCTGTATTTTTCGCGTTCGCCGCTGCCGTATTTTCGCGACCCGGTGGAGGGATTGGCGGTGCTGCGGCACAAGGGGATTTACGCCTACACGCGGCGGTTTCTCGAGCAATTCGTCACTTGGCCGCCCTCGCCGCTGGAGCGCGCCGAATCCCTCGAACAACTCCGCGCCCTGGAAAACGGCGCAACCATTCACGTCGTCATTACCACCGACACCTCGCCCGGCGTCGACACCCCGGAACAAGCCCGCCTCGTCGAGGCCCTTCTCACTGCACAACTCCCGTCTCCTATCCCACGTTCTTCCTCCTCATGAAATACATCTTCGTCACCGGCGGCGTCGTCTCCTCCATCGGCAAGGGCTTGGCCGCCGCCTCCCTCGGCACCCTCCTCGAACACCGCGGCCTCAAAATCCTTATCCAAAAATTCGACCCCTATCTCAACGTCGATCCGGGCACCATGTCGCCATTCCAGCATGGCGAGGTGTACGTGCTCGACGACGGCGCGGAGACCGACCTGGACCTCGGCCACTACGAGCGCTTCACTTCCGGCGTGCTCACGCGGATGAACAATCTGACCTCTGGCCAGGTTTTTGACTCGGTCATTAAGAAAGAGCGCCGGGGCGAGTACCTTGGCAAGACCGTGCAATTCATTCCGCACGTGACTGATGAGATCAAAGTCCGCCTCCACGACGTCACCGTCAACAATCCCGACGTCAACGTACTCATCACCGAAATCGGCGGCACGGTCGGCGACATGGAGGGCTTGCTTTTCATTGAGGCGTTGCGCCAATTCACCCTCGAAGTCGGCAAGGAAAACGTCTGCTTCATCCACGTCACCTTGCTGCCCTACATCAAGGCCGCCGGCGAGGTGAAAACCAAACCCACCCAGCAATCCGTCGCCAAACTCCGCGAACTCGGCATCCAGCCCGATATCATCATCTGCCGCACCGAGGCCGATCTCGACGAGGATAGCCGGAAAAAAATCGCCATGTTCTGCAACGTGGAAAAAAAGAACGTGGTGGCGTTTCGCGACGTCGCCCACACAATTTACGAATGTCCGCTGGACCTGCGCCGCGATAAAATCGACCGCCTGGTGGTGGACAAGATCGGTCTTGGCCACACCCCGCCGCCCGCCCTGGAAGGCTGGGAGCGCTTCGTGCAGCGGGTGATTCATCCCAAGCACAAGGTGACCATCGCGGTGGCCGGTAAGTACGGATTGCAAGATGCCTACAAATCCATCTACGAATCGCTCATCCACGCCGGCGCCCACCACAATACCAAGGTGAAAATCCTGCGGGTGGAGGCCGAGGACGTCGAGGCCCGCGGGGCCAAGGATGTGCTCGGGGATGTTGATGGCATTTTGGTGCCTGGCGGTTTCGGCGACCGCGGCATCGAGGGGAAAATCCTGGCCGCCAAGTACGCCCGCGAGGAACTCATCCCGTATTTTGGCATTTGTCTGGGCATGCAAATTGCCACCATCGAGTTTGCCCGCCACGTCTGCAAATTGAAAGGGGCCAACTCGACAGAGTTCGACAGGACTTGCGCACATCCGATCATCAGCTTGCAGGAAGAACAGATCGGCGTGGAGGATATGGGGGCCACCATGCGCCTGGGATCCTGCGAATCCATCGTGTTCCCCGGCACCAAGGCCGCCGAGCTCTATGGCCATGCCGAGAGCATCCACGAGCGCCACCGCCATCGCTACGAATTCAACCCCGACTACCAGGAGGCCCTGCAAGAGGCAGGCATGGTTATTTCCTCGGTTTCGGCCAAGGAAGGGTTGGTGGAGATCGTAGAATTGCCGAGCCACCCGTTTTTCCTCGGGGCCCAGTTCCACCCGGAGTTCCAGTCCAAGCCCAACCATCCCCACCCGCTGTTTGCCGGCTTCGTCGCCGCCGCCCTCGAGTATTCCCAAAAATAACCGCTATGGCCCCAAAAAAAGAAGGCCGCCCGGATGGGCGGCCTTGCTTCAGAGATGGGCAGGCACTTAGACTTGCTCTTCGATTTTGAGGGGGCGATAACCGCCGATGCTCTTGAAGTAGAACAGCAGCAGCAGGTAGATCGTGGCCATGGAAAGAGGAATGAAGGAATCCGCCTTGAGTGTCGAGCGGTCACCCGCTTGGTTGGCTGCCACAAGGCTCTTCTGGTCAGCCGTGCCATCCTGACCGGCTTTCTTGGCGGCTTCCAGTTTGCTGCCGTCAACCGCGGTCACCGGAGCAAGGAAGAGGAACTTCGACTCCTTGGAGGCCTTGGCCGAAGCGTAAACCGCCGGTGCCTCCTTCTGCAGGGCCTCGCTGGTGTAGCGGTCCTTGGCGTAACCGAGG
>WBXE01000229.1 GCA_008932955.1 Verrucomicrobiota bacterium | reverse complement strand
GGGGTTTTGGCTGTCGTCGCACCGCGGGCGGTGGGGGGGGGGGGCGCCGGCCAGGACCGCGGTCAATGAACGGGGGGGATGGGGGGGGGGGGGGGGGGGGGAGTCACAATGCGAATATTGCCGGGGGTGCCGGCATAGCTGGACAAGGGAATAACGGCGGTGCCTCAAGCGCAACCTGGAACGGTGCCTATGGATCCGGCGGCGGCGGCGGTGCCGGCGGCGTTGGTGGCCAAGGGTCCACTACCGCAGGCGGTGCAGGTGGACTTGGATATTCAAGCAGTATCACGGGCACGGCGACCTACTACGCCGGCGGCGGCGGCGGCGGATCCTATAATGGTTCCCCAGGTGGCGCGGGTGGTTCAAGTATCGGTGGCAACGGCGGCAAGCAAAGCACCGTCGCGGGGGCCGCAGCGGCCAATACAGGCAGCGGCGGTGGTGGTGGTGGAAGATCCTCTACTGCTACTGCCGGCGCCTCCGGCGTCGTGATTGTCTCTTACCCCATCTCCGATACCAGCCTCGCCGTCACCACCACGATCAACGCAGCCAGCAGTGGCGGCTACAGCAGCTGGGCCAGCACCAACGGGGTGATCGGCGATGCCAGCGCGGATTCGAATCATGACGGGGTGCCAAACGGCATCGCCTACTTCATGGGGCAGACCGGGCTGGCCACCCTGCCGGTGTTGGACGCCACTAGCAAGATCGCTTGGCCAATGAGTGCGACCTATAGCGGCACCTACCAGGTGCAAACCTCGTCGGATCTGAGCACTTGGACGGCAGTCTCCCCGCAGCCCACCCGCGGTTTGGATGGCAATCTCAGCTACACCCTGCCATCCGGCCTAGGCAAGCAGTTTGTCCGGCTGCTGGTGACGCCTAACTAAGGGGCGAGCGGCTCTTTGGTTCAACCGAGTCTCCGGGTGGCGTCACAGCCGCCCGGAGATTTTTTTGTGCTGCCGGCACTGCAAGTCTCCAGACGTGTCGGCTCCAGGACCGCCAGTGACAAGCGGTCGCTGCCGGTCCGCCCAAGCGCGCTGACTGCGCCCGCATGGGTGGATTGGACTGAGGGCTGCTTGCGGATTGATTATTGTTCATTTCCGATGGGATCGATGAACCGAGCAGGAGCTAACAATAGCGGCTGGCCGCGCCCATGCAAAGCCTGCCAAGACACTGCGTCATTCAAAAATCAACAGTCGTCACTCGTCAATCAGAGAGCCCGCCTACCGGTCACGGCAAGGGCCTGCGACGCGGGTGTGATCGTCAAATCGGTGCTTCATGCCGGGCGTGTTTGGGTGTAGGCTGCGGCATGACGCTTGAGGTTTCCACTCCCGCCCTGTTGTTTCCGGCAATCAGCTTGCTGTTTCTTTCCTACACCAACCGTTTCCTGCATCTTTCGGCATTGATTCGCAGCCTGCACAGCGATTGGCTCGAGCGGGGCGACGAGTTGCTGCGCGAGCAGATCAACAACCTCAGACAAAGGCTGACGCTGATCCGGGCCATGCAATTGTTTGGTGCCGTCAGCTTGCTCCTGTGCGTCATCTCGATGCTGGGCGTTGTATCTGGCCAGCAACTTCTGGCTATGGGGGGCTTCGCTGTCGCCTTGAGTCTGATGGCGCTGTCGCTTGGCTGCTTGGTTTACGAGGTGTGGATCTCAGGTGGCGCGCTGAGGATTCTACTCAACTCGGTGGATGGCAAGCGTTCGACAAGCGAGTGACGTAGCTTGCATTTTGCGGTAGGCATCGGGCCGGTTCCACCGTATCATCGGCTCATGCCCACCAAACAGGACCTTCTCGACCTGCAATTCATCGAAATCCGCCACAAACTCATCGAAGTGGCCGCCTTTCTGGATCGCATCGACCGCCATCCCGGCGCGGAGGATTTCCGTTACACCGCGCTGCAAGCCACAATCCCGATTTTGCTGAGTGCGCGCCCGGACCGCGCCCGCGGCGTACTCGATGCCTTGTCCGATCACAGTGCAGAACCTATTTCAAAAGCCGCCTCCCAAGGCGCCCTCGGCGCTGCCCGGCCCGCGTGATTTTCAGCATCTTAGTATCTCAGTATTTCAGCATTTTTTTCCTGCCATGTACATTGAACCCCACGCCCACATGGTCAGTCGGACCACCGACGACTATGAAAACCTAGCCATCGCCGGTTGCGAAGTGTTGTGCGAACCGGCCTTCTGGGCGGGCTTCGACCGCTCATCGCCGGCGGGATTTTTTGACTACTTTTGCCAGCTCACCGACACTGAACCGAAGCGTGCGGCGAAGTACGGGATCCAGCACTATTGTTGGCTGTGCATCAATCCGAAGGAGGCCGACGATCCGGTGTTTGCCCGCGAGGTGATGGCACTCATTCCGCAGTTTTTGGATTGTCCGACGGTGTTGGGCATCGGTGAAATCGGCCTCAACAAAAACACCCGCAACGAACTCGCTATCTTTGAGGAACACGTCCAGCTTGCCGTGGACCGCGACTTGCCCATCCTCATCCACACCCCGCACCTCGAGGATAAACTCAAGGGCACCCGCCTGACCCTCGACTTGTTGGCCTCGTTCTCCCAACTCGAGCGCTCCAAGGTCATCATCGATCACGTCGAGGAACACACCATCGGACAGGTGCTCGACGCCGGCTATTGGGCCGGGATGACGCTCTATCCCCACAGCAAGTGCTCATCCAACCGCGCCATCGACATGTTGGAGCTCTATGGCCCCGAGCGGCTGTGGATGAACTCCGCCTGTGACTGGGGCGTATCGGATCCGCTCGCGGTGCCGCGTTGCATGTTAGAAATGAAACGGCGCCAGCACAGCGCGGCGGCCATCGATCAGATTGTCTATCACAACCCCCGGAAGTTCCTCAGCCAGTCGCCAAGGTTTATCCAATAAGCTGCAAGACCGCGGCGCTCCAAGACCAGAGCCCTTCGGCCGCGCATCGCTGCTCTTTATCGACTCTTCTGTCTTCCCTTCTTCTGTCTTCCCTTCTTCTGTCT
>WBXE01000228.1 GCA_008932955.1 Verrucomicrobiota bacterium | reverse complement strand
GCGTCGGCGGCGCCAGCATGAGGATGAATACCTGACGTCGCGCCCCCGCAGTTCGCAGTTGCTTGTCTGGTCTGGCGTGATTGCTCTGGTGTCGGTGGTGGTATTGGGGGCAATTTTCACCTTCTGGGCACGCTCGCACAATATCGAGGACGCACCCCAGACCAAGTCAGTAGCCGCTGATGAACGGGTCAGGGTGGCGTCCAAGTTTAAGTCGCCAAGCCGCGAAGAGGCGCTGGCCCTGGTCAAAAGCGCCCTAGCCGTGCGGGATGCGGGTCAAGTGGCAGCCAGAATCCGCCCCGGCCCGATGAGCCCAAAGGAAGTGCTGAGCTATCTGGAAACGATTGAAGCGCAGGATGGACAGATTAAGAAATACGATTGGTTGAGCAGCATTGATAAGAACGGCCTGTCACTTGAAGGGGTACTGGTGACCTTTAACACGGGGAGCAAGGGAATAAAACGGCTGGCGATCCTGACTCCAGATGCCATGGGAGTGTGGCAGTTGGATTTCGCGGCATTTGCGCGATGGGTCAAACCGTCTTGGAAAACCTTATTAGATCAGGACACCGGAACCGGCGAGGTCCGAGTGAGCGCGAGCAAAGACAGCTATTACAACGGACCCTTCAAGGATGAGAGCCAATGGGCGGCCTACAGGCTCATTTCGCCCGATACGGAGGAGGTTTTAATGGGTTACTGCAAGATGGGCTCGGCCCAATACCGGGCGATGGAGTTGCTGTGGCAACATGGCGAGAGCGCGAGGGCTCGCGTCACCCTGGAAATCAGCCGGCCACCGGCCGCCGCAGGCGCGGAGCGCTGGCAGTTTCAAATCACCCGGGTGCTGGCTGAGGATTGGGTGATGGCAGACAAGCCGCTGGATGAAAGGTTGTAACAGCGGCTTGCCTTGCGCATCTACGGGCTTGCCGGGCCGCGGCGCGGGCGCTAGACTCAAGCCATGTTCAATTTTGTCACGCGCTTGCTCGCAGCCGCGGGAGTGTGTTGCGCTCTGACGCAATGCGGCACTTCCTCGCTGGGACCGCCCAATATGGGAGGCCCCACACTGGAGGCCCGCGCCGCGCAAATCACCGGTGAAGCTGGCGGAGATTTTTACTACGGCAGGCGTTACTTTGTCGAGAAGACGCGGTTTTGGGGCTACCTGAGAAAACCTGGTCAGCCGTGGAGTTGCGCCAAGCTGGTTATCTTCAAGGAACGCAAACACGCCAGCCCAGACCGCTTGCCGGAGGATGCTCCCGACGGCCAGCGCTACGCCTTTGATAACAACTGCGAATACCGGATCCGCGGCTACTTCACCGGCAAGGAGGACTATGAGCCTAACAGCAACCAATTTCTGCCGGAGTTCATGTTGACCGGCTATGAGGTGGTGGAGCCTCATCCCGGCTGGTTGTTTCAGCCAAACGACCACTATGACCGGCTGCGCATCACCTTGTACCCGCACTGAAGCGAGTAGCTGACCAACTCAGGACTGCGATTTCTTGCGCTGGCGCAGCGGCAATTCTAGCTTAAGCTGCCGCCGTGCCGAGTCCATCGCCCTCCTCCAACCATCCGCCCAAGCCTTCACGCCCAGCCCGCCAAGCGGATGCGGCCATTTCCCTCCGCGGCTGCCGCCAACACAACCTCCAAGGCTTCGACCTGGAAATCCCACTCGGAAAACTCAGCGTCGTCACCGGCCCGTCCGGCTCCGGCAAATCGTCGCTGGCATTCCACACGCTCTATGCCGAGGGCCAGCGCCGCTACGTCGAGACGTTCTCGCCCTACGTTCGCCAATTCTTCGACCGCATGGACAAGCCGGCCGTCGATCACATCGAAGGAATTCCGCCCGCTATCGCCATCGAGCAAAAAAACCAGGTCCGCACCACCCGTTCGACGGTCGGCACCCTCACTGAAATCAATGATTACCTCAAACTGATCTTCGCCCGCCTCGCCATCGGCCATGACCCGCAGACCGGCGAAGCGATCCGCCCGGATTCGCCGGAGTCCGCCGCCGCTTGGGCGCTGGCCAACCGCTCCGGCCAAGCCGTCCTGATCACCTTTCCTGTGGCCATCCCAGCGGCCACCCAGGGCGCAACCCTCTTCCCATTCCTCAACGCACAGGGCTACCTGCGCGTCCTCATCAAACAGCAAATTTTCCGCACCGATGAGCCATTACCCGCCGCAATTAAAAGCCTAACATCGCCGGTCGAGGTCATCCAGGACCGCCTCACCGTGACCCCGGAGCACGCGTCGCGCCTCCTCGAGGCCCTCGAAGCCGCCTTTCAGTTAGGCAAGGGCAGTGCCGCCATCGTGCCGGCCCAGCCCCCCACCCCGCCGGCCAAGCCCGGCCCCGTGCAATCCTTCACCAACACCTGGACCCATCCGCGTACCGGCTTCACCCTTCGCCCGCCCACTCCCGCTCTATTTTCGTTCAACAACCCGCTCGGGGCCTGCCCGAGTTGCCGCGGCTTCGGCCGCGTCATCGGCATCAACCTCGACAAGGCCATCCCCGATCCCAGCCTCTCACTCGCCGCAGGGGCCATCAAGCCGTTTCAAGGCGAGCGCGGCGACGAATGCCAGCGCGACCTGTTGCGCCATTGCCAAGAGCAGCGCATCAACATCCACACCCCGTGGGAAGATCTGGATGCCGCCACCCGTGAGTGGATCTACTATGGCGATAGTAAATCAACCAGCCTCACTGATCTTGAAAACGCCGACGAACTGTGGCGCGCCGGCAAGTGGTACGGCATCAAGGGCTTCTTCGATTGGATGGAAAGCAAGGCCTACAAAATGCACGTGCGCGTTTTCCTGTCCCGCTACCGCTCCTACACCACCTGCGCCGACTGCCGCGGCAAACGCCTCCAACCCGAAGCCCTCTGCTTCAAAATCAACGGTCTCACCCTGCCCGAATTGTGGGCCATGCCCGTCGCCGACTTGCTAGCTTGGTTCCACGGCCTTCCCGCCGCCTCGGACGCCACGCTCAACCTGGTCCTAACTGAGATCACCTCGCGCCTCACCTATCTCACGCAAGTGGGCCTCGGCTATCTCACGCTCGACCGCGACACCCGCACCCTCTCCG
>WBXE01000227.1 GCA_008932955.1 Verrucomicrobiota bacterium | reverse complement strand
CTTATTGTCGTCGTGCGGAAGCAACGCCCATGAACCGAGCCTTCGGCACTCATTCATGGGCCGCTCTTGCGCACCAGCACACGAATGTGGTGGCTCCTTAGCCCAAGCTACTCCAAGTGCCACACCAGCCGTGCGCGGGTTCTGGTGCTCGAAAGGAAAATAGAAACCAGGGATTTCAGCGGTAGAGCCGCCCTTGAGGCGGCCTGGAAAAAGCCAAAGATTCAGCTGTTAGGGCGGGTTTCTCGTCTTGGGTCTTCAAGTCTTGGCTCTTGGGTCTGAGGCGGAGGCGCGATTTTCCGGCAGATGCTCGCGGCAGTACTCCTGGTGGTCGTGCTGGCTGACAAAAAAATCCAGGTTGGGGGAGCTGCGTTCGGTTTGGCCGCAGGTGGCGCAGAGGTGGAGGCATTCGGCGCTGGTGGCCATCGCGGCGCGGAAGTGCTGGCGGCGTTTGAAAATTTGCCAGCCGCCGGCCAGCAGGGCGTTGGCGGTGCCGATGGCGGCACCGGCGAGGAAGCCGACGACATGAGTGGTGTTGGCGACGTGGCCGACGAGCCCGGTAAAGCACACGACGAGCCAAATGAGCATAAATGCGACGGTGTTTGGGTTGATGGTGAATTGGGGATTGGGATGGAGTTTTGCGCGCAGCAGGAGAAACCCGAACAAGCCGTAGTTGACGCCGGACATGCCGCCAAAGTTGCTGCCAGAGCCCAGGCCCTGCGCCAAATTCGATAGAGCCGCGACCGCCAACACCAGCCCCAGAAACCTCCGCCAGCCGAAACGCATTTCCAAAACCAAGCCGAATTGCCACAGCCACATCATGTTGAAGACGAGGTGCATGATGCCAAAATGCAGCAGCGTGGGTGTCACCAATCGCCACGCCTGCCCCCGCTTGATGTCGGCGAGTGGGTCCGACAGGCGCGTCCTGGCCAAGCGCAATTGCCGCTCGATGGCCGTGAGTTCGCTCGCTTGCTCCGGGGCTAGAGGGCCCTTGTCGGAACTTCGTTCATAGCGGTCATCCGCAGGCACAAACCCCAATTTTGCCAATTTTTCCTGATACTCGCTCCGCAATGATTCGAAGGTATCGAAGCTGCGTTGCGATGCCATGAACAACCCGTCGGCTTTGCCGGGGCTGCCACCAAACTGGGTCAATGCCGCCACCAAGGTCGATATGACAATCAAAAACAGGGTGACGGGCAAATGATGCGTGAGCGCGGCCAAACTGCCGGATTTGGAATCCCGTGGATTGGGTGACCATGGTCGGTTGGACATGCGTTGCGGAAAAATTTAGGTTAGAATTGCGGATGTGGCACATGACTCCAGAGGAGTTGCGTGGGCCGCAGGCTAGGTTGCAGTGCCCAGCGCGTCAAGTGAGTGGCTCTCTCACGGCTGATTGACAAGCTGCGACATAGTTACCAAGCTGTGTGCGTGACCCCCGAACTGCAACATTCCCCGCTGGAAGCCGCCCATGAGGCGCTTGGTGCCCGTCTCGTGCCCTTTGCCGGCTGGAATATGCCGGTGCAATACACCGGCATTCTCGCCGAACACCACGCCGTGCGCAGCGCCGCCGGTATTTTCGATATTTCCCACATGGGTCAATTCCTGGTCAGCGGCCCGGGCAGTGCCGCCTGGCTCAACCGCCTGTTGACCAACGACATCGACTTATTGGCCCCCGGCCAGGGCCAGTACACGCTGATGCTCAACGAGCGGGGCGGGGTCATTGATGACCTCATTGCCTACCGGAGCGGCGAAGAGGAGTTTTTTCTGGTGGTCAACGCCTCGATGATTGAGGAAGACTTTTTCTGGCTGGCCGGTCACCAGGACCCCGACGTCATTCTGCGCAACGAAAGCGAGTTGTGGGCCGGCATGGCCATCCAAGGCCCCAGCTCCAGCGCGGTTTTTGCCGCCGCCTGCCCCGGCGAACCGCTGCCACCGCGCAACGGCTACGCCACCACCGCCGCCGGCTCCATCGTCTGTCGCACCGGCTACACCGGCGAGGATGGCTTCGAATTCTTCTGCCCAGCTGCCGCGGGCATCGCCGCTTGGGACTCGTTCGTTGCCGCCGGGGCCAGCCCCTGCGGACTGGGTGCCCGCGACACCCTGCGTCTCGAAATGGGCTATCCGCTCAACGGCAACGACCTCTCACCCGAACGCTCGCCCATCGAAGCGGGTCTCGGGTTTTTCGTCGATCTAACCAAGCCGGACTTTATCGGTCGCGACGTCCTGCTGCTGCAAAAATCCGCTGGCCCCGCCGTCAAGCTGTGCGCCATTCAATACACCGACAAGGGAGCGCCGCCGCGTGCCCACTACCCGGTGCTCAGCGCCGACGGCAGCGTTCTCGGCGAACTCGCCAGCGGTGTGCTTTCCCCATCACTGATGACCGGCATCGGCATGGCCTATCTTCCCAGCGCGTTTTCCAAACCCGGCACGCCCCTGCAAATCGACGTTCGCGGCCGCTTGTACCCAGCCAGCGTCGTTAAAAAACCTTTCTATAAAGCCAAATAAGACGGAAGACCGAAGACCGCTGCGCTCCCAGACAGAAGACAGAAGATAGAAGATAATAAGCACGCACGTTCTCTGCTCTAGTCTTCTGTCTTCTGTCTCAAAGTCTTCGGTCTCTCCTTGATCTTTTCCGCTTGCCCCTCTTAACTCCCTCCCACCATGAACGTCCCTGCTGATCTTCGCTACAGTTCCTCCCATGAATGGCTGCGTCTCGATGGCGACATCGCCACGGTGGGCATCACCGATCACGCCCAAGAGGCACTCACCGACGTCGTGTTCGTCGAACTCCCAGCCGCCGGCCGCCAGGTCGATGCCGGCGATCCGACCGCCGTGGTTGAATCCGTCAAAGCCGCCAGCGATATCTACGCTCCAGTGGCTGGCGAAGTCATTGAGCTCAACCCGGACGTCGAAGCCGATCCGTCGCTGGTCAATACCGACCCCTACGGCAACGGTTGGCTGTTCAAGCTGCGCGTCACGACGCCCACCGAGGCGCTCGGCTTGCTCGACGCCGCAGCTTACATCGCCTCGATCGGTTAGTGCCCGTGCGATAATCGCTGGCGCAAGGCATCTGAGATAGATTTTAGCGGCGCTCTGT
>WBXE01000226.1 GCA_008932955.1 Verrucomicrobiota bacterium | reverse complement strand
TGTCTTGGGTCTTGATGTCTTCTGTCTTTTGTCCGGCTTCGAGGCGGAGGATGGTTTGTTCGGCCGCATCGCGGACTTTGCCGATGAATTGGCGCCGCTCCTGGCACTCGGCAATGCGCAGTGGGGAGAGCAACTCCCATTGACGCGATTGCGTCCACCCCTCGGCAATGCAAGCGTAGCGGGCTAGGCAGTGATCTAGAACGAGCAGGCACTGGCGCATCTGGCCCACGGTGTACTTGGGAGTTGCATTGTACTGGTCACTGAACATCAGGTGCAGGATATTGGTGGCGGCGGCGGCAGCGGTGAGGGCCGGACGCGGATCCTGATCTTGTCTGAGGCAGTATTGAATGGTGTCTTCGGCCAGTTTGGCGGCGGAGGGGGTGAGCTCCGGACGGGTGCCAATGGCGGGCTCGGTGAGGAAGAAATGCAGTGCGTTATAGTTGCCGTAATGGGCCGGATCGAGTTGATAGGCGAAGCTCAGCTTATTTTCGGCTTGGCGCCGCAAATAGCGTTTGAGCGCTTCGCTGGCAGCCCTAGGATTGCTGCGGGTTTCAGACGCCTCGCCCAAAGAATTGAGCAGGGTTGCCAGCCGGACGTTCAAGGAGAGGCTTGCCGTTTTGTGAGGGGTTTGCGGCGTGAGCTCAGCCTTGATAGAAGGCGCGGCTTGGCTTTCTCTGTTGGGGACTGAAGCACCGCCGGACATTCCTGCATCGAAGAAAATATCGATGGGGCCTTGCATGGCCATGGCGATGACCTCGCCATACGGGCTGCGGTTGATGCCGAGTGGGTTCAAGGGGACATTCAGATCGGAATTGGCGGTCAGCGGGCGTCCGGTAAATACCCACGCCAGCGCTCCTGCGCCGATGAGGCTAGTGGAAAGTGAGATGGACGCGATGGCTGGCATAGGATTAGAAAGCACTAAATTTGAAGCATGAAATTCGAAACGGAAGAGAAGAAGAGGGGGCTCCATTTTCTTGGGTTAGGATTTAAAATTTATGATTTGAGAAATGAGGCAGTGGTCAGCGGAAGAAGCCGAGAGATCAGGAGGACGCCTGAGTGCGGAAGCACAGACGCGAAATGCCGACATAAACGGCGAGAATGCCGAGGAAGTACAAGGCCATTGTCCAGAAGGCTGGCGATGGCAGCGCGCCGCTCTTGAAATAGAGTCGCTGGGTGAGGTCGGCGAAGCGGTATTGCGGCGAATACAACCAGATGCCGCGCAAGACGGGATTTTCCTCCAATTTGAGCAAGTTTTCGAGGTAAGCGACGCCCCACAGCCCGTACAGGGCAAGGGCGAGGGAAACGCTGAAGCCAACGATGCTACCGAAGCGCGAAGCGAGCGCGATGGCCAGTGCCAGCAGTTGGGCCATGATCAGCAGAAACAGGCTGGCGTATTGGAGGTTGAGAATCCACCACATTGAGCGTTCAACGGGGTCGGCGGGGCTGGCGGCCCATTGGCAGATGGCGGCGGTTGCGAGGGTCAGCGGGGCAATGAAGCAGAACACGGCGCACCAGATTTCAAACAACTGGCGGGTGGCTGATACTCCATTGCTTAGAAAGTATTCGCCCAGGCCCGATTTGGCATTGTCTTCGCCTTGGTGGGCGGCAGTGAAAAACCCCCACAGCAAGGTACAGCACCACAGCGTGTTCCAAGCGGCAAGAATGCGTGCGGGTTGGAGCAAGCTCGGCTTTTCCGTCGCGCTGGAAATCAGCGGCAGGGCGAAAGGCAGCAGGATCACCGCCACTACGCAAATCGCCCATGCTTTGCGGTGGAAAATGGTCGCTACAGTGAGTCGGAAGAGTCTCATGGCCATTGAATTCTCCGCTTACTGGAACGCTCCCCGGCTAAAGACCTGTTCCCGGCACGCCCACCCCACATGCCGACCGCCTCAGTGGATGCCGGCTTGGAAATGGTAGTTAGATCGTCGTGTTGCATAGTGTTTTTCTGAATTGGTTATTCATACTTATGCGATGTGTAAGTAAATATGCTGAAAACCGCAGACCGTCAAGGCAAAAAAGTTTATTTTTTTAACCCGATGGGCTGGGGTGGTTTGGGTCGCCTGCCAGTGGTTGTGGCAGCTAAGAGAGCCTTCTTCCCGGCCATGTGAGTCGATGACAAAAAAAAGTGGATCGGTTTCATTACAATAGCAAAGTTTCAAAAAAACCAAGGATGGTCAACATAAATATTATTTCATCCTAACTAATATAACTCCCCGAGGGTATCATTTTCGGGTCTATGAATCATGGCGCAATGTTTGGTGGGTTTTTCAAGAGACACGGATTACCAATGACAACATGGTATCTTAGTTGCCGGTATTGAATTCGCGTCTGCGTTCTTCGAGCAGCACCAACCAGTTCATCATATATATGGGAGGCAACGCGGCCGGATGGGTGATGGGAAGCAGGTTCACATGAATCTGACTGGCGGTCATGCTCGCACCACTCAGCGCCTTGGAGTCGAGCGGGTAGATTGGAATGCTGGCCGCTTCGCTGGCGACCGAGCCCACCTGTCCGGAGAAGATCAAGCCGAGCGGGTCGAGCTCCACGCCGTAGCGTTTTTCCGGGGTGAAAATCGAACATGGTGGATAGAACGGACCCGCTGGAGTGAAGCCGGCAGGCGGCGTAATGGCTGTGGTATTGAAATCATCGCCGAAATAAAGGCGCAGATTGGTCACCAGTGAAAAGCCAGTGGGGAAGGAGCTAAGATTGGCACATTCCTGAAGGATTAAACCGTAATCCAGATCGGTGCAAGGAATGGCGGGTTTATTCAGGAAGGCGCTGCCCGTTTGCGTGGTATAATCCACGTTGACTACCAGTGAGTTGTTGGCGCTTGTGGCATCGGCTTGAAGCGCCTTGAGGAATGCTGCGATGCGCTGCGGGTAAACCGCGATGCAAATTTTTCCAGCCGCTAGGGGCTTGACCTCAAACGGGTAACTTGGTTTGAAATAGCCGGACTTAGGTGTTCCTATCAGCGGGTCACCGAAGCGGGCGGTATTGAAAGTAATCACGCCGCTCATGCCTGTTTGATAGGCAAACTGACCGTTCGCGCCGTATGCGAGATCGACCACGGCCGTGCCGAAATCGTAGCTTTGGTCTTGCCCGCAAGCCGGGAGGTA
>WBXE01000225.1 GCA_008932955.1 Verrucomicrobiota bacterium | reverse complement strand
GCCACCGCATTCCGCGACACCTTGCGCCGCCTCGAAGCCCCACATATCCAGATCTACCCTGCGCGGCTCGACGAGTGATGCCCACGGAGCGCTGGCTTCAGCCGGCGTGCCCATGATGAGCGAAAGCGAGGTGGCCACGCGGCGGCTTTTTCTCGTTCCATGGGCTGCCGGGCAGGATGCCCGGTCCACGTAGCCCCTCTGCAGCCGGCGCGTCAGAGGATCTTTTTTGCGCGGCTAGACCGAGTGATGCCTCCGCCCGCGCATTCCTGCTTGCTCCCACCGCGCCTCCCGACCATCCTCGCCTTGAAGTCGCCGCCATGGCACGCGAACTCCGAAGCTGAAATTTAAAATTCGATTATGAAACCACGGATTGCACGGATTTTACGGATTCTTTGGATTTGGATTCCCTCGTCATATGCAGCGCAGCAGAAGCTCCAAGCGACTCCTATGATCATTCGTGATTCATCTAAGCTCGAACTTGGCCAAGCTTCGGTTTTCGGGTGGAAACCCGCAATCCACCGCAGCTTGGCAATTTCCAGCCTCCTGCTGATGGCTTGCCCTCACTCTGCAAGCGGCCAGACCGCCGCTTTGAAGCAGGTCGCGGAACGCCTAGAACCCGCCAAGCCCAAGGCCCAGGATGTGCCTGAAGACGCCCGCGCCCGCATGGCCCAATGGGATCAGGAGGCCCGCGACACTCTCGCGCGCATGGATGCCCCCGCTGCCGCCACTACTCTGCCCGCAGGTATCAGCGCCGAGGAATTCGACGAGCGCCGCCGCGATCTCGAGCAAACCGTGCTCGCCACCACCCGCTCACTCAAAAATTTCTCCGTCGTCGAGGACGCCCGCAAGGCACTCGATGCCTCGCGGTCCAACGCGGCGGCTTGGACCGGCTTCAAGCAAAATCCGCCTTACTCGCTTTTGCTCATCGACGACCTGCTCACCGAGCGCGCCGCGCTCAGCGCTGCCCTGGGCTCGTTCACCTCCTCGTTGGCCAATTACCAACGCCTCCTCGCCAGCGTCCTAGCCGAAACCAAAATTGCGGAGGATGCGGTCAGCAGCGCTCTGGGCCAACTCCGCAACGCCGCTCCCGCCGTCGTGGCTGCCGCTAAGTGGCGCCTGGATGCCGCGCGCGGCCACTCGCGGATGCTCGCGCTGCGAGCCGGCTTGATCCAGAGCTTGATCGACAGCTATCAGGACCGCATTGCCACAGCCAAGATCGATCTCGCGCTGCTCGATCGCCAGGTGAAACTTGCCAGGACCGACGCCTGCTTCAGCGACGAGGATTTCAGCAAGCTCAGCAAAATTTCCGCCGAGCGCAAACAGGCGATCCGCAAGGACCTCGACGCGGTTTCCAAAAAACTCAAAGCCGCCCTCGCCACCCGCAGTCAGGCCCAAGCCGCCCTTTCCTCCCTCACCTCTACCCCCGCCGCTACCGCCCCGCCTGCGGCCGCCGCGGCCGAGTCGCCCGGGCTCGAACTTGCCAAGTACCGCCTGGAGGTCGCCGAAGGCCGCGTGGAAACCATGCAGGCACTCACCGAGGGGCTGGAGAGTCTCCAGCAACTCGAAAACGTCGCCATCCAAGCCTATCAGGACCGGCGGACCCTCGTTGAAGCCAAAACCCCTCGCCTGCGGGCGCAGGCCCTCGATGCCCTCGTCGTGCCGCGCGAAAACCTGTGGGCCTGGGTCAACGTGGTCGATGACGAGCTCGCCAGGACGGCTGCGGATTTTGGCAAGCTTGAAGCGCGTGCGGCCGCAGTGAGTTCCGAGGATCCGCGCTTCGCCCTTCTCAACGAACAGCGCGCCTACACCGGCGATAAACTCGCCCTGCTCCAGCGCCTCTCTCAAGCCGTCGAGGCCCAGCGCCAATTGGTCAAACGCTGGATCCTCGAATACACCCCGGCACCCGCCACATTGAGCCTCGCCGCCCGCCTAGCCACCTTCGCCACCGCCACCTGGTCCACCGCGAAAAACCTCTGGGCCTTCAAGGTGATGAGCTTCGACGACAAGGTGGAGGTGGATGGCCAGACGATTACCGGCAAAATCCCCGTCACCCTCGGCATGTTGTTGCGCGCCGCGGTGTTTTTCCTGATCGCTTACGGGCTGTGCTCGCTCATCGCCAGGCGCCTCCACCGCGGCTTGGTCGCCCGCGGCCACCTCGCCGACGCTCAGGCCCGCACCCTGCGCAATTGGGGGATGATCGTCGTCGGCTTGTTCCTCGTCATTGCCACTCTCGGCTTCCTGCATATCCCGCTCACCGTGTTTGCCTTCTTCGGCGGCGCGCTGGCCATCGGTCTGGGCTTCGGTACCCAATCCCTCATCAAAAATTTCATCAGTGGCATCATTGTCCTAGTCGAGCGCAAGGTGCGCGTGGGCGACA
This sequence comes from Verrucomicrobiota bacterium, assembly GCA_008932955.1. Taxonomy (GTDB): domain Bacteria; phylum Verrucomicrobiota; class Verrucomicrobiia; order Verrucomicrobiales; family Akkermansiaceae; genus Luteolibacter. Next base: position 750 of record WBXE01000225.1, on the reverse strand, counting down.
TCGTCGAAGTGGATGGCATCGCCGGCACCATCATCGAGATCAACACCCGCTCATCGGTGTTGCGCGGTGCCGACGACGTGGAAACCATGATTCCCAACTCGGTGTTTCTCGATAGCCGGGTGACCAACCGCACCCTCTCCGACACCCGGATGCGCCGCTGCCTGCGCCTCGGCGTCGCCTACGGCACCCCGCCCACACAGGTGATGGACATCCTCACCGCTGCCGCCGGTCGCCACGGCCTCATCTGCAGCGAGCCGCCACCCTTCGCCGTATTCGAGAACTTTGGCGAGAGCTCTTTGCTTTTCGGCCTCTACTTCTGGCTCGACCTCGCCGGCCCCGGCAACGCCCTCACCGTCGCCAGCGACTTGCGCCTCATCATCGAAAAACACCTCGCCGAGGCCGGCTTCATCGTTCCTTTCCCGCAGCGCGACGTTCATCTCGCCACCCCCCGGCCGCTCGAGGTCCAGTGGCTTGCTAGCCCCCCGCCATAGTCCGAGGTTTGAGGTCTCTCAACCCGCATCCGCCCGGTAAATCTTCGGCACGAAGCCGGGCGGGTTTTTCAGGTCGAACAAGTCTTCTCCCACGTGAACTAGGTGCCAACCTTGTGCCAACACTGCCTGGCGGGCCGCGGCACTGCCCTCCACGTATGCCACCATGCCTTGGAACTCCTTATCCCGGTGTTCCGGCATCCAGCGGAAGAGGTGGTTCATTTTGCGCTGCATCTGCTTGATGGTCGACAAGTCCAGGCTG
>WBXE01000224.1 GCA_008932955.1 Verrucomicrobiota bacterium | reverse complement strand
GCCAGCTTGCTGGCGCGTATCGGCTATCGCCCACGCTGCTGTGGCATCGGCAGCTCATGGATAGCTCCGCTCCCCGGTGGGCAAGCCCACCCCTGCCCAGGCGGTGGCGAGCCCCCGCACTCCCAGGCGGGCCAGCCCACCCCCGCGCTCCCATGGCGGCGGGACGCCACCTCAACCAGTACAGAGGTGAACTACCCGACCCTGAGCTTTGCCCAGTTCGACACCCAAGGGGGAACCCTGACCGGTGTGACGCTCGACTGGGTGGTGAATACCGGCATTTCGTCGGCTACCGTCACCGACGAAATTGCAGGCCAAATCAAGTCAGGACCGCTCCTCACCACGGGAGCGGTCCTTATTTTTGGCGCTTCACAGGCTTCAGCGCCGCGCGTAGCGGAAGCCCGGGAAGGCACGCACGAGGCGGCGCATTTCGAGCTTCATGAGGGTAGCGGTGACGACGTGGGCGGGCAGTCCGCAACGTTCGATGATGCGGTCCACCGCGGCTTCGTCGCTGGTGACGGCCGCAAAGACCACGGCTTCCTCGGCGGGAAGCTCGGGGATGGAAGCGGGCGGCTCGGCGGGCGAGGGCTGGCGGGCGAAGGGCAGTTCGCCGAGATCATCGAGGAGGTGGCTGGGATCGGCGACCAAGGTAGCTCCCTCCCGGATGAGTTGGTGGCAACCGGCAAAGGTCGGTTTGTCGATCGGCCCGGGAACGGCGAAGACGGGTTTGCCGTATTCAGTGGCGAGGTTGGCAGTGATGAGCGATCCCGACCAGGCAGGGCACTCGATGACAAGTACGGCCCGCGCCCAGCCGGCGACAATGCGGTTGCGCATCGGAAAAGTTTGTTTGTCCGGGGCGGTATGCAACGGAAACTCGGAAACGACGGCACCGTGACCGGTGGCAATTTTTTCCGCTAGGCCGAGGTTTTCGGGTGGATAGAGCTGGGCCAGGCCGGATCCAATCACTGCGATGGTGCGCCCGCTCGCCGCAATCGCGGCTTCGTGCGCTGCGGTATCGATGCCGCGGGCTAGGCCGGAGACGATGGTGAAACCGGCATGGGCGAGTTGATAGGAAAACTTCTTCGTCGCCTGGGTCCCGTAGGTGGTGGCGCGGCGGGAACCGACGATACCGATGGCGTGGCGGTCGCGCGCTTCGAGTTTGCCCCAGACGTAGAGCAGCAGCGGGTGGTCGTAGATGTCGCGCAGCGGGGCCGGATAGTCCGCATCATCCTGGGTGATGACGGCGATGCCGCGCTGGGCAGCTTCGCTGAGCTCGGCGGCCGGATCTGCGTGGTCCTGCCAAGCGCGCAGGATGCTGGCGGTCTCCTCGCCGATGCCATCGACGCGCAGCAGCCGGTCCTTGGGAGCGGCGAGGATGGCGGCGGCATTGCCGAATGCTTCCAATAACCTGCGCACCCGGATCGGGCCGATTTTCGGCAGCAGGTTCAGAGCGGTTAGAGCTTCGAGCGGAGACATGATCCTAGAAAGGAAAAGAGGAACCACAGATTACACAGATTACACGGATAATGAAAGAGCTATGAATTGTTTGGCAGGCACCTTCAGGCTGAGCCGAGGAGTAACTTGGGGTAAGGAGCCACCACATTCGTGTGGTGGAAGCGGAAGAGCGGCCCATAAATGAGTGCCGAAAGCTCTGTTTCATGGGCGGTGCTTCCGCACGACGACAGTAAGGTCGTCGCTCCATAATGGGCTGCAGCAGGCAAGCTAGTCAGAAGCGAGCAAGGCCTCGTCCCAGTCTTTCCATACCGGATCGAGGTGTTGGGCGCGGAGCATGGTGGCGACCTCGGCACTGCTGCGGGTGTCGCTGATTTGAAATTGCTCGGTGGCTTTGTCGCAGCCGGACTTGCTGGCGAGTTCGACGCGGCGGCCGCGTACGGTGAGGTGGAGGTCGTCGTCGCCGGCACCGGTGTAGCCGCCGGGCTCAGTGCGCGCCCCGGCGGACATGTGGGTGACGCCGAGGCTGGCCACGGCATCGCGCAGGGGTGCCGGCTCGCGGGTGGAAACGACGATGCCCACTTGCGGGAAGATGATGCGAAAGGCGGCGATGAGTCTGACGAATGCTGGGTCCGGCAGCAGCAGGGCGGGATCGGGCTGGTATTGATAGTTGCCGGCGTAGGGGCGCATGCGCGGAAAGGCGACGGTGAACTGGGCTTTCCAACAATGTTTGTAGAGGTATTCGAGATGGGCGCACAGCGCCATCGCCTCCGCTCGCCAAGGGGCCAACCCAAACAAAGCACCGATGCCAATTCGGCGAAAGCCCCCGGCGTAGGCTCGCTCGGGGCAATTGAGCCGCCAATCAAAGTTGCGCTTGGGCCCGGCCGTGTGCAGCGTGGCATAGACGTTGCGCTCGTAGGTTTCCTGATAGACGACGAGCCCCTCCGCGCCGTGGCGAACGATTTCGGCGTATTGGGCGTCCTCCATCGGGCCGACCTCGATGGCGAGGGTGGGAATGAAGGAGGCGAGGGCGTCGAGGCAGCGTTGGAGGTAGCCCTCGGAGACGAATTTCGGGTGTTCGCCAGCGACCAAGAGCAAATTGCGGAAACCCAGTGCGTGGAGGTGGCGGGCCTCGCGCACGACGTGTTCGACGCTCAGGGTGCTGCGCAGGATGGCGGCATCGCGGGAAAACCCGCAGTAGCTGCAATTGTTGACGCACTCGTTGGAGAGATACAGGGGCGCGAACAAGCGCATGGTGTTGCCAAAGTGGCGGCGGGTGAGTTGCTGGCTGCGGCGGGCCAGAGATTCGAGCGGTTCGCCGGCCTCCGCGTCGAGCAAACGCCAGAAGCGCCGCATCAAGGGTGTGGGGCGCTCAAGTAGGTCTGGAAAAACATCGGCGAAGGCCATGGCGGGCACACCATGCCGGTCACAGGGGGCTACGTCAAAGGCTTGCCGCGGAAAAAATCTGCCCGCACCACGGAGTGCGGCAGCTTGCTGCCGCCAGGCCAAGCCAGCTTGCTGGCGAGTGTGCATCTCAGCGGACTCTCATGCACAGCTCCGGGCCCCGGCGGGCAAGCCCGCCCAGCCTCCGGCGGGGGCAAGCCCCCGCACTCCACGGAGTGCGGCAGCTTGCTGCCGCCAGGCCAAGCCAGCTTGCTGGCGAGTGTGCATCTCAGCGGACTCT
>WBXE01000223.1 GCA_008932955.1 Verrucomicrobiota bacterium | reverse complement strand
TGACGCGCATACCTGCCCGGGACCGATTCCCCCGCGCTTTGGGCCCGGGGTATTTGGCGGCGCTGCTGCCTCGAGCCACGCACTGCTGGCCGCCTGCACTCTTCGCTTGCTGCGGGGCGGCGGGGCTGGCATGCTGGCAGCCGTGAGCCCCATCACCATTGCCGCCCTCAAGGAGCAGGCCGGCGAGATCCCCATCGCTGCCGCCGTCGCCGCCCAACTCCAATCCCGTGCCACCCGCAGCACCAAGGCCGGCAAACCCTATCTGGAATTGGGGTTTGCCGACGCCACCGGCAATTTTGCCCTCAAACTCTGGTCAGACTCGCCCATGTATGACGCCGGTAGCTCCCTCGCCGAAGCTGCCATCCTGCGCCTCGAAGCCGAGTGGACCCAAAACCAGTATGGCGTCAATCCTAACCACCTCCAATGGTATTTGTTGGACGAGGCGGCCATCGCCACCTTTCTGGCCGGTGACCCCGCCACCCGCGATAAACAACAGCGCGACTTCACCGACATCCTTGCGCTGTGCGAGTCGATCGGCGAGCCGCGCCTCCACGCGCTGTGCCAGCACTTTCTGAGGCAAATGGGCGAACGCTTCCGGCGCACTGCCGCCGCCAAACGCAACCACCATGCTCGGCGCGGCGGCTTGGTCGAGCACGTCGCCCAGATGATGCGCAGCGCGGCGGCCTTGTGCCCGGTCTATCCGGAGCTCAACCGCGACCTACTACTCGCCGGGGTGCTGTTTCACGATTGCGGCAAACTGTGGGAAAACACCTATCCGGAGGACGGCTTCAGCCAACTCCACAGCCTCCACGGCGAGATGTTAGGCCACATTCCACTCGGCATCGAACTGGTCAACAAACTCTGGCGCGAATTGTTGGATACGCCAGAAGCCGCCGCATGGGCTGGCCTCAAGCCCACCGCCGAAGACACCCGCCTGCACCTGCTCCACCTCATTGCCAGCCACCACGGTCAATTCGAGTTCGGCTCCCCCACCCTGCCGCGCACGCCGGAAGCTTTCGCTCTCCATCACCTCGACAACCTCGACGCCAAGCTCGAAATGCTGCGCGACGCCTACGCCCAAGGCAACGAAATTGCTCCCGGCATCTTTGAGCGCGCCTTCCCCCTCCCCGCCAATCTCGTCCGCCCCTTGCCCAAGACAGAAGACAGCTCGCGCTGTAAGACAGAAGACCGCTGCGCTCCAAGACTAGAGACAGAGGACCAAGCAGGAACCTAACATTAGATCTCTTGTCTTCTGTCTTCTGTCTCAAAGTCTTCTGTCTTCCCCAATAACCTATACCCCTTATGCACCCATTTCTCGCTCCCGCTTTCCACGTCCGCTGGTCCACCCTCACTCCCGAGCACATCAAACCGGATATCCGCCATGCGCTGGAACTATCAAAACAAAACATCGCGGCCATCTGTGCGCAGGATCTAGCGACCGCCACCTACGCCAGCACCTTGCTTGCCCTCGAGCAGGCCACCGAGGTGCTCGGCCGCGGCTGGGGCCGCCTGCAGCACCTTGATTCGGTCAACGACCATCCCGCGCAGCGCGAGGCCCTCAATCAGATGCTACCGGAGGTATCCGATTTTTATTCGTCCATTCCCCTCAACGCCCGGCTCTGGCAAGTGATCGAGAGCGTGGCCGCGAGTTCAAGCATGGCAGAGTTGACGCCAGTGCAGCAACGCTTTGTGGAAGAAACCCTCGCGGATTTTCGGCAGGCTGGGGCAAACCTAGCGCCGGAGCAAAAGCAGCGGATCGCGGCGATTGACGCTGAGTTGTCTAGACTCACCCAGGCCTACGCCGAACACGTGCTGGACTCCACCAACGCTTGGGAACTCATCATTGATGACGAGGCGCAACTTGCCGGCTTGCCCGATTCCGCCAAAGCCGCCGCCGCCGCCAATGCCCGCGCTAAGGTCGCCGCCCATGAGAGCGCAGCGCCGGACAATGGCAGCAACGCTCACACAGCGCCGCTACAGGGCCAGACATGGCGCTTCACGCTGCATGGCCCGTCGATGCTGCCGGTGATGCAACACCTGCGCGACGAGACGATCCGCCGCCAGGTGTGGGAGGCATCCACCCGGGTCGGTGCTTATGGCGAATATGACAACTCGCCGCTGGTCTGGCAAATCCTGCAACTCCGCCAAGACAAGGCCGCCATCCTTGGCCACGACCACTTTGCCGATCTAACGTTGCAACGGCGCATGGCCAAGACCGGCCGCACGGCGCTCGGCTTCATTGAAGACCTGCACGCCCGCATCCACCCGAGGTTCCTCGCCGAGTACCGCCAACTCGCCCACTACAAGGCCGCCAAAACCCGCCAAGCCGAGACCCCGCTGGAGCCGTGGGAGGCGGGCTACTGGGCTGAGCGTCAACGCCAGGACGACTATGACTTCGACGAAGAAGCACTGCGGCCATATTTTCCCGTTGATGGGGTGATGGCCGGGATGTTTGAAATTGCCTCGCAGCTCTTTGGCATTGCCATCCGCAAGGTGGACAGCGTCTATCTCGAACCCGGCAGCAGCGCTGGATCTAACATTAATTGCAACGCCGTTGAAGTCTGGCACCCCGAGTGCGCGTTTTATGAAATCCATGACTCCGCCAGCGGCGCGCACCTAGGGTCGTTCTATGCCGATTGGCACCCGCGCGAAAGCAAGCGCGGCGGTGCCTGGATGAACAGCCTGCACACCGGCGCGCTCGGGGAACCGCACCTCGGGCTGATCATCGGCAATCTAAGCCCGCCGGTGGATGGCAAGCCAGCGCTACTGACTCACGGCGAGGTGGAAACCATCTTTCATGAGTTCGGGCACCTGCTTCACGGGATGCTCAGCGAGGTGCCCATCAAATCTCTATCAGGCACCAACGTGCCGTGGGACTTTGTCGAACTGCCCTCACAGATCATGGAAAACTTTTGTTGGGACCGGCAGTCGTTGGATCTCTTCGCCCGCCATTACGTAACTGAGGTGCCCATCCCCGAGGCGCTGTTTGCCAAGATGTTAGCCGCGCGCAATTACCTCAGCGCCTCGGTGTTCATGCGGCAACTTGCCCACGCCAAGCTCGACCTCGAACTCCACAGCCACCTCGCCGCCTACCTCGGCAAAGACCTCGATGCCGTGGACCGCGAAATTCTCGCCGACTATCGGGCGCCTCTCAACACCCAAACCCCGTCGATGGCGCGGCGCTTCAACCATCTCTTCAGCGATCCCACCGGCTA
>WBXE01000222.1 GCA_008932955.1 Verrucomicrobiota bacterium | reverse complement strand
TGGCTGACGGTTTGGGCGTGGCGGCAGCGGCAGGCTTGGTCTTTTTAGGCTGGGCTGGTTCGGTCGGCTTTGAGTGGGCGGCCTTGCTGAGGTCGAAGCGGATGGCGAGGCTTTTATCGACGATGCGGGTGCCCTCGCTGGAAACTTCCTGGAAGCGATAGACGAGCAGGCCGTACTGGTTGCCCTCGAAGCTCCCGACAGCGATATTTTCCTTGGTTTTACCGAGCGAGGTTTCCTCTTCGAAGCGCCATTCGCTGCCGGTCCAGGCACCGAGGATGCTGTCGGCATCGGCTTTGATGTCCTCGATGCGTTTGAGTTCACCGTTAGGCGAGCGGAAGACATCGGTCTTTTCCTCGTAACGGAGGTTGGAAATAGCGCTGGCGGAACCGGTGGCGGCGATGATCCAAGCGCCGCCGAGGGTTTCGCGCAGCAGCAGATCGACGTCCTCAATCGACTTGAACTCGCGCTTGGCCCACAGTTTGATGTACTCGTCGTATTCCTCCTTGGTGAGACCGAGTTTTTCGTGAAATGGCAGGGGCACTCCGGGCTTGGCTTGGGCGGAAAATTCCTTGAACCATTTAGCGTCCAGGCGGGCCGCGGCCTCGACTTTGGCGACATATTTGTCGATCTCGGCAGGCGGCAGCACGATGCCGACCTGGGCAGGGACGGGGACGTCTTTGGCGAGGAGGCCGGCGAAGAGTTTGGGTGCTTCGGCTGCAGGAGCGACGGAAACAAGCGCGACGGCCAAAAGCGGGAGATGGAATTTCATGAACTGAGGAGCGTGTGGCGGGCTAGGATGGCTGAAAGAGGGCCGAATTCAAGTGCGAATCAGCCAGGCCCGGCTGTTTCTCATTCAAGAGATCTCACGGCGCGAGGATGCGGACCCGGTAGAAGCGCCGCGGATGCAGGCTCACAGCCGCCGCATCCGTCGCCGTGGCGGGGGCGCCGGTGCCGCTCAGATCGCTGCCGAGTGGGAGCCAGGAACCCGCGGCGAGTGAATCACTGAATTCGACCCGGTAGGTGACCCCATAGGCCGTGGCAAAGTTGATCCGAAAGTCCTTGTTGGCAGCGTTTGGCAGCACCGCAATTTGGCCGATGGACAGCTTGCTGGCTGGATTGTTCGGTTGGGTCCCAATTAAGTATTCCTCTAAATTGGTGAAACCGTCCCCATCGGCATCGGCAGAGGGCTTCACCCCGAGGTGACCAAAATACGCCAGTTCCCACCAGTCCGGCAGCCCATTGGCATCGCTGTCCACCACCCGCGCCAGATTGAGCCGCCCACCGCTGGCCACCTTGCCTGTGAGAGCGGTTACCGGGGTGACGCTGGCGACGATGCGGGCGACGCGCTGACTGGCGGATTCGTTGGGGAAATTGCTCGCGGCAAAGGCCACTGCGGCGCTCACGTACGGGGTGGCCATGGAGGTGCCGCTCAAATAGGCATAGATCGAGGTTGGGCTGACTATGTTAGACACGGACACAGTGGTGGGCAGCGCGGCTTCCAGCGTCTGGCCGTCGGCCTGGGAAATAGCCATGGCCGGGATCCAAGCACCGGTCATGGCGGTGGGGGTTCCCAAGGTGCCAGTGATGGCTCCGGTGATGTTGTTGTAGATGATGGCGGCTATCGCGCCGGCCTGCATGGCGTTGGTGACTTTGGCGGCGAAGGTGAGGGTGCCGCGCTGAATTAGGGCGATGTTGCCCCTGACTGCGGCGGGGAATTCGCCGGGATTGCCCAGTCCGCAATGATAGAGCTTGCCAGTGATGCCGGCGGTTAGACCGGCATAAGTGAACGGCGCTGCCGCGTAGCTCGTCGCCGCGCGGGTCACCGTCGAGGTGGTGCCCTGCCAGGTCGGGATGGTCGACAAAATGTTGGAGCCGGGGGCGGCCAGATCCACGTTGCTGCCGAAGTTGGAAAAGGCGGCCAGCTTGTCGGTGGAGTCACTGGCGGCGACGACAAGCATGTTGGAGAGTCGATAGTTGGCCGGATAGGTTGCGGTGAGGGTGTTGTTAGCTGAGTCGTTGCCGGCGGCGGCGCAAAACACGATGCCGGCGTTGCCTGCGGCTTGGATGGCGCTGCTTTCGCTGGTGGAGAGGCTAGGGCCGCCGAAGGAGGCATTGATGGCCACGATATTGACGCCGCGGTTTTTCATCAGTACCGCGTAATTGAGGGCGGCGAGTTCTGAAGCGGTGTCGATGGAGGAGCCATCCGAGGATACCTTGAGTGCCATGATGTGGGCATTGAAGGCGGCACCGACGCCGCCCACGCCGTTGTTGGCGACGGCGGCGATGATGCCCGAGACGTGGGAGCCGTGCATGCCGGAATCCAATGGATTGGCCACATCAGCGATGAAATCATAACCATGGATGTCATCGACGTAGCCGTTGCTATCATTGTCGAGGCCGTCGCCGGCGATTTCACCGTGGTTGGTCCACAGGTTGGCCGCTAGATCCGGATGGCCCAGATCGATGCCGGTGTCGATCACGGCGACGACTACCTCTGGTGGGTTGGGTTTGGCCAGACCCCAGGCGTCGAGAAAGTGGATGTCAGCGCCGCTGCTGCCAGTGGTGCCGTTGACGTTCTGGCCGGTGTTGTGCAAGGCCCAGAGGTTGGTGAAACTCGGGTCATTGGGGGTGGGTATGCTGCTGACGTGGCGCAGGTAATTAGGTTCTGCGAGTTCCACCGTGGGATCGAGTTGGAGTTCGGCAATGAGCTCGGCGGTGGATTGGTTGCTGGATCGAACGTGGCAGTGCTGGCGCTGGCGCGAAATGCCCGGGAAAGATCGAATGGTTTTGAGGCGGTGACGTGTCGTAGCAGCCGCAGCGGCCGGCGCGGAGGTGGTCGACTTGAAAATCACCAGCGCCTCGCCTGCAACGTAATCCGCTGGCGGCCCACCCGCCCGCGCGTCAGCTGCCAGCAACCCGAGGCCGAGCGCCAGCCCCGCCCCTGCGATGAGCGGGCCCGCTGCAGCACGCAGAGGGAGGCTAGATTGGGAGTGTGGGGCATGGGTCACGCGGCGTGGCGTCAATCTGATGCGAAAGCGGCACCGGGCAAGCGGAATGTTGAGTCGAGTCGCCAGGCTCCTTGAGTGCGGTGGCTTGCTTGCTGGCGAGTGTGTGCCTAGGAGTGCGGTGGCTCGCCACCGCCCTAGCTAGCCAGCTTGCTGGCGCGTGTGCATCGCAGCGGCACCTCATGCACGGCTCCGCGCCACGGCGGGCAAGCCCGCCCCGACCAAGGCGG
>WBXE01000221.1 GCA_008932955.1 Verrucomicrobiota bacterium | reverse complement strand
TGAAAGTTGAGTTAGGCGCGGGTTCATTCGCTGCGCATGGGCGCTACGGCCAGAGGCACGCAGCCACGGCCTGCCGCGAGACGCGGCAGCCACGCTGCGTGCGCCACGTGGCTGCGTGCCTCCGGCCGCAGGCTGTGCAAGCTGCGTCTCGCGGCGCGTGCCAAGTGGCTGCCCAGGAGAATGCGCGAAGCTCATTGGCAGCGACGGTCGTAGTCCGCGTGCGTGCCAACGAAGCGGATGAAGACGATACGGGTGTTTTCATGGGCGTTGTTTCCGCACGACGACAGTAAGATCATCGCTCCCTACCGTGCCGCAGCCGGGACAAGTTACTCGCCGCGGCGCAGCGGTCTTGAGCCTTTCTCCTCGCCTCAGGGTGGCGCGGCAACGGCTTTGAGCTTGGCGATGGCCTCGTCGAGGCGGCGGCGAGCGTGGGTCAGGTCCGTGCTGAGAGCGTGGATGCGTTCGTCGCGCAGGGCGACGGCAGCCTGCCAAGTTTTGAGCTGGTCCTGCATGGATGCCACCAGATGTTGCTCGGCGGCGAGCTCGGCGTCGCGCTGGGCGAGCTGGGCGTCGCGTTGGGTCAACAATTGGCCGCTGGCGGCGAGTGCCTGTTGCTGCGAGGCGATGGACTCTTTGAGCATGGCCTGTTCGCGCTCCAAGGTAGCGGAGTGATCGCGGGCGGCGGCAGTTTCGTCTTGGGCGGCGACCCAACTGGCTTGCAATTCGTCGATGCGGCCGTCCAGCGCGCGCTCCTTGCGCCATTGTAAAACCAACAGCAGCCCCAGGATCACGCAACCCGCCGCATTCACCAGCGTCAAACCCCGCCCATTCACGGCCGTGCCTCCTTGGTTTCGAACCCGACTTTTTCGATGCCCGCTGCACGCACCGCGTCGAGCACCGCCATCATTTGTTTGTAGCGGGCCTCCTGGTCTGCCGAAATGAGCAGCCGCGCCTCGGCTGGCAGGTTTTCGCGCTTGAGCCGGGCGGTGATTTCCGAGGGCGTGACCACTTGCCGGTCCCAGGTGATCACTCCATGGGCGTCCACCGCGATTTGCACCGGCGGCGGCTGGGTTTGGGCCGTGCCGCTGGCCGCCTCCGGCAAGCGCAGTGGCACCCGGTGCAATTGGGTCATACTCAAGCTCACCAGCATGAAGGCGGCGAGCAAGAAGAACATGATGTCGATCAAGGGGACCACCTCGATGCGGGCCTCATCGCCCGCATCGTCGCTTGAAGCGCTGTGGAGTTTTACTGGCATCGGTGATCTAGCGGGGTGACTGCAAGCCCGCGGCAAAGGTTTCCAAATCGCAACCGTGCTCCTTGGCCGATTTCACCAGCAACTCGCTGTGGTTGATCCAGCGCTCCAACGAACCCCGCAATACCGACACCCGCTTGCGAAAAAAATTGTATGGCAACAGGCAGCAGATCGCGATGGCAATCCCACAGGCCGTGGCGATGAGCGCCTCGGCTATCCCTCCAGACACTTTCGATGCCGCCAATTGCTCGGCCCCCACAAAGGAAAATGAACGCATGATTCCAACGACCGTTCCAAACAACCCGAGCAAGGGGGCGAGGGTAATCAAGGTGCTCAGGACCCACATGCGGGCCTCGGCTTTCTCGATGAGATGGGTGGCATGCAATTGCATGGCGGCGAGCATCGAGGTGTGGGCGTGGGTCATACCCTCGCGCAGGTTGAGTAAAAATGGGTCGGAGGTCCCCTGCCCCAGTTGCCAGGCAGCAGCAAAGTCGCCGGTGCCGAGGGCCTCGCGGGCCCGCTCCTGATCGGCCGCGCGCATGCGGCTTTGCAGGCGCAGCCACCAGAGGATCCGATCCAGCAACACACACAGGGCCAAAAATGAGGTAGCAACGATGGGCCACATGACCCAACCCCCTTTAAAAAATGTTTCGACGACGATATTGGCGATCACGGGTTGGGGCTATTTGAGTTTGAAATCAATCTGGCGCTGAAGCTTCATCACGCTGCCGGAGGGAAATGTCCAGCTGCGCACGGTGCTGAGCGCTGCGTTGTTGAGCAAGGGCCACGCCGATGCCTCCTTGGCATAGGCCGAGAGCACTCGGCCGTCGATGCCCACCAGGAACTCAACGAGTACCGAGCCGCTCTGACCCTTGCGGCGCGCTTCTGCCGGATAAATCGGCGCCGGCATTTTGCCCGCCGCCATGCGCGCGGCCGCCCCGGCACTCGCCTCGCCTGCCGCCCTGGCGCTCGAGCTGACCTGCGCTTTGCCCGCACGCCGCCGCGGCGCTGCCGCGGAGGGCTGCGTGGACTCGGTGGCAAGTGGCGGCGCGCTAGCCAGCTGCGGAACCTCCGGCAAAGGCGGCCAGTCGGCGCTGGCCGGCAACTCCGGTGCTGTGGGTAGTACCTCCGGCGGCAGCAGGTCCGTCACCTCGGGGACCGACTCGCTGGCGCTGGCGCTGGCCGCAGGTGCGCCGAGGGAAATTTCCGGCACGCTCACAACGGCCGCAGTTTCGCCGCTGCGCGACGACTTGGCCGGCGCGTGCCAGACGGGCAATAGCCAAGCAACACCGTCCAAGCCCGTGAGGCCCAACCAAAGGGCGAGGGTGGCGATGTTGATTGCGTAAACCAAGGAACTCATGGGGAGACACCGCAATCTGCCAAATCCCGCCCCCAATGACAACCCCTGAGCCAAAAATCGCCCTACGCCAGCGCCCCCTACGGAATCCAGCCGCAGAGTTGCAAACCCCTGACTAGCAGATAGCCAACGCCTCCGGCGGCCGGCAGGGTCAGCACTCAGGCCCAGATCGCAGACAATTTCTCTGTCCCCATAGCCAATTAAGCGGGACGAAGATGACCACGGATGAAGAGGATTACACGGATTTCGCGGATTAAGAATTTGAGGTGGAATGGGCTCGTGGCTGCAGGGATTGATCGGGAGGAGGCCCTTCCCTCAAACCACTGCATGCCACTGAGCACTCTGAGAAGAATTTCTTTAATCAGAGGTTTCAGTCTTCTCAGTCTTCCTCGGTGGTCAATCCTCGCCCGAGCCATGCCGCAACTCCCACCCGCCTCACCCAAAGCATTCCTCTTCAATCCGTGTAATCCGTGAAATCCGGTAATCCGTGCGGGTCTTGGGTCGTCATACCCCGACCCTCACACTATTTCTCTGTCCCCATAGCTACTGGCCAGCGCTGAGGTCAAGGCTGGAGATGGTCCCGTCACGGGACGAAGATGACCACGGATGATGCGGATTACACGGATTTCGCGGATTAAGAATTTGAGGTGGGATG
>WBXE01000220.1 GCA_008932955.1 Verrucomicrobiota bacterium | reverse complement strand
GTCTTGCGTCTTGCAGTCTTGTGGCGAAGCGGTCTTCTGTCTCTCTCCCAATAACTAATAACCAACAACTCTTCAGCCCATGTCTCAACACATCTTCCGCGATTACGACAACGCCATCCACCATCTCCAAGAAGACCTGCTGACCATGGCCACGCTCGCCCGCCAAAACCTCGAGCAAGCCATGCAGGCGCTGCTGCGCGGCGACACCGATCTGGCCAACACTGTCATCGCCGCGGACTCCGACGTGGATGAGCTCGAACGCAAGGTGGATCAAATCGGCATGGAAATCCTCGTTCGCTTCCATCCGGTGGCCACCGATCTGCGCCTGATCATCGCCTCCATCAAGATCAGCACCAACCTCGAACGCATCTCCGATCATGCCGTGGGTATCGCCAAACGCGCCCGCAAAATCAACCTGGGCCAGCCCATGCAAGAGGTACAATGGCTCGAACCCCTCTACGCCCTGGCCTACGCCCTGTTGCGCGACGCAATGGATTCCTATACCAACCACGATGCGGTCCTCGGTCAGGCCCTCCACGAGAAAGACCGGGAGCTCGACCGCCTGCACAAACAACTCACCCGCACGCTCAGCAGCCAACTCGAACTGGCCAACGGCCGCTCAGCCGCTTGGCTGCACCTCATTTTCATTGCCCGCTCATTGGAGCGCATCGGCGATCTATCGGTGAACATCGGTGAGGAAACCGTCTTTCTGGAAAGCGCCATCGATATTCGCCACGAGCACCGCAAGCAGCCGCCGTCTAACCCAGCTCCCACACCATGAGCCTGATCCTGGTTATTGAAGATGAAACCGACATCGCCGATCTCATCGCTCTGCATTTGCGACGCGAAGGCTTTACCCCACTCCTCGCCCACGATGGCATCAGCGGCCTGGCCCTCGCCAAAGCCGAGGCCCCAGCGCTAATTTTGCTAGACCTGATGTTGCCCGGGATGGACGGTGTGAGGGTGTTCAAGGAGTTGCGCCGCGAGCCGCGCACGCTCCACACCCCAGTGATCATGCTCACCGCCCGCGCCCAGACTGAGGACCGCGTCGCCGGGCTGGAACTCGGTGCCGATGATTATCTAACCAAACCATTTTCGCCCAAGGAATTACTATTGCGCATTAAGGCCGTATTGAAGCGCAACGACTCCACCCCCGCGCGCGAAGTCCTTGATGCCGGACCGTTTCGATTCGATGCTGCGGCTCTCCAGTGTTACACCAACAACGAGCCGCTCGAGCTGACACTAACGGAATACAAACTGCTGCAGTACCTATGCGAGCATGCCGATCAACCCTGCGAGCGCAACGAACTGCTGCGCTCGGTGTGGGGTTACAGTGATGCCGCCAACTCCCGCACCCTCGATACCCACATCAAGCGCCTGCGCATTAAACTCGGCCCCCATGCCGAGCGCCTCGAGACGGCCCGCGGCACCGGTTACCTGCTGCGTCTTGCGGCCCCGTAAGCAACCGCGCCAGCTCCCCCCCCTCGAACTGATGCGTCTGCCCGCCGGGGTTTTCGCGCTGGCAATCCACGCGACGTCGGTTACGCTCCTCCCATGAAGCAGTATCGGCCAGACGTGGAATTCCAAAAACTGCGCTACTCGATGATGAAGTCGCGCAATACGCTGCGTCGTCTCCAGGGGAAAAGCGCCGCGCCGGACCCCTCCCGCAAACCCATCCCGGACAACTCCGAACCCTGGCTGCCCGACGGCGTCCGCTCGATCAAGGACGCCCTGTGGATTTCCGACCAAATCGCCAAGGACATCGCGCTATGGAGAAGAAAATTACAGCCAGTGAATTGATCGAACGATTTGCCAGCCGGACCCGAGTGCTTGTCTTGGGAGGCGTGGCCGTCATTTCCCACGGCCTGAGCAGGAACACCTACGATGCGGATGTTTGGATCGATCCCGCCGAGAACTCCGAATCATGGGCCAGACTGGTACTGGCGATCATCGCGGAGTTGCCCCGGGTTTTTCCCACTAGATTGCCACTCTGGACGCCGATCGCCCCGGCTGACTTGGCAGAGGCCATCGAAAATGACGGGATGATACGCTTGATGGGATTGGATCGTCCGCTCGATCTATTCCGCCGCCCCAATGAGCTGGAGATGGACGAGTTCAGCGACGTCTGGAACCGCGCCAAGCCCCTCGAAGACGGCACCCGCCTGCCGGACCTCATCGACCTGCTAGTCACCAAACAACGCACCGGACGCCAAAAAGACATGACCGACATCATGTTTCTCGAATTGAAAATCGAGGGCCAATACCTCGAGGAACTGCCCGCTGCCTCGGACGCCCGCGCGGAGGAAATGTTACGCCGCTTCCTCACACCCAATGTGGCTAGGGCGGCGCTGGCACATCCGTCGTTTGCCATCCGCAAGCTCGGCTATGGCTACCTCCAGGAGCTCGCCGGCGATGGCGACCCGTATGCGGCGGAATACCTGCGCGAGGAACCACCACCCTACGAAACCGGGAAAAAACCTCGATCCATGCCCGGAATAAAGATGGCCGCTGAGTTCTCCAACCCCCAGCAATGAGTGAATTTGCAGAATTAGTCGATGCCCATTACCAGGCGCTGTACCGCTTCGGCATGTCATTGACACGTGACGCGGACCGGGCGGCGGACCTGGTGCAGGAGACGTTTTGCATCTGGGCGGCCAAGGGCGACCAATTGCGTGACCGCTCCAAGGCCAAAACCTGGCTGTTTACCACCCTGCACCGGGAATTTCTCGGCCATCGGCGCCGGGCGGAGCGATTTCCCGAACAAGAACTCGACGAGCGAACCGCAGTGGCCGTGGCGGGCCCGGAAAGCGACGCAGAGCGCCAGATGGACGCACAACATGCCGTCGATCTATTGGGCTTGCTCGATGAGACCTACCGCGCGCCGCTGAGCTTGTTCTATCTGCAACAGCACAGCTACAAGGAGATCGCGGAAATTTTGGACATCCCCATCGGGACCGTCATGTCGCGGCTTTCCCGGGGTAAGGAAATCTTGCGGCGACAGATGACCGCCCCCCCATCCAGCGTGCCCAAAAACATTCTACAACTCGAACCGGAGGCCTTGCACCAGCGCCGTGGATAAGGAACAAGCCCGCTTTGTGCTGCGCAGTTGCCGCCCCGATGGCTCAGATGGGGATGATCCGCAATTCGCCGAGGCCCTCGAACTGGCACACGCGGACCTTGAGCTTGGCCAGTGGCTGGCCCATGAGCGCAGTTTCGATGCCGCCTTCGCCGCTGCCTTGGCGGAGGTAAAGCTGCCCGTGAGCCTGTGCCAAGACATTCTCACCGGCCT
>WBXE01000219.1 GCA_008932955.1 Verrucomicrobiota bacterium | reverse complement strand
TCCTAGGCAGGCACCCGCCACTCTGTGAGCGCCGACGTTACCACCAACGTCGGCCCAACCGCTACTTCACGAAGCTCGGACTCTTTTACCTGTTAGGAAATCAAGCAACAGAAATCACTTTCTGCGTAACGGGACAAACCACTGACTGGAGATCCGGATGCGGGAGATCGGCCCTTGCGGTTAGGAGGGTAGGGGCGGCATGTGCCGTCCCTACCTCTATGATGGCTCGCGTTACTTCTTGATGCTGCGCAACTCCGGCTGGGTGGTCGCGGCGGTGATGCTCTTGATGGCGTCTTCAACGGCGGCGGTGCGCTGGTTGTTGAGTTCGCCGGCAGGAAATTCGTCGCGCTTACATTGCTCATTGAACGTCGTGATGAGCTCCTTGAGTGCCGGTATGGCGCTGCGCGCCGCCGTACCATAGCCCACCAATTCATGCAAAATTTCCCCGGTGCGGCCTTGACTGCCATGGCCGCCCTGGGTTTTGGCGAACATGACCCCCGCCTCGATGTTTTCCTGATAGTGATATTTCGCCAAGGCCTTGAAGGCACCCATGCGAATTTCGTTAGAGAACATCCGGTCCGCCGGGCTCATGGTTTTGACTGCGGCTAGGAGGTCGGGTGCCAGCGCCTGCACATCCTCCAGACTGAGGTTGTTTTCAAAGTAGCCGCGCAGGTGCCAGCGCGCCATGCCGTCAGGATTGTTAGCTATGGCGCGGATCGCCGGGTGGACCAATTTTGGATCGCTGGTTTTGACGCTTTGGGCGAGTGGACCATCGAACAAGGCAACGGCGAGCTGGCCCTGGGCGATCTGAATCGGATCGGCCCAGTCGATCGGCTGGAGGGGTGCGGCGGTTTTGGCCGTGGCTAGCAGAATATCCGGCAGCACGGGTTTGGCGACATCATTGACGAGTTTGATCGCTTGAGCGGCCTTGTAGCGCAGCCAGCGGTCTTGATGTGAGAGCAGGCGCACAAACACCGGCAGCGCCGCGTTGCTCTTCATGTAGCCGAGCGTCTCGCAGGCGCCCTGGGCGACGTGCGCATCCTTGCCTTCCGCCAGCTTGAGCAAGTCCGGCTCCATCGTCTTGGCTTCGGGCCGCTTGGCCAATTCCTCCGCCGCCCAGCCGCGGACGACCGGCGACCAATCGCTAAAAGCCGCCACCAATTGCACGGGCGTCATTTGCAGGCGGTCCAGGTCGAAGCGGCCGGAGGTCATGGCAGCCGCGACATCCTGCTGGGTGAGGGCGTTGGCGGGCACGGCGTCCTTGCCGGTGATGCAGAGGTTTTTCAAAGCCATTGAATACGTGAGCACATAGCTGGCTGTTGGGCTCAGGCCGGCGTAACTACTTTTTCCGTAGTAGGTATCGTCTTCGGTCGAGCCGGGGCCGAATTGTTCGCCACCATCATAGATGAATGAGCCATCGCAGCGGCGCTCCAGATCGAGGTGGGCGCACGCCTGCTTAAAGAAAGCGGAGCCAGCGGCGGGGCCGCCGATATTGGCGCCCAAGGCACCCCACAGGTAGCTAAACCCCTGGCCGGTGTGGCCACATTCGCGGTTCTTGTAGCCGGCGGTGGCCATCTTGGCGAAAAACCGCGCTTCCTTGGGCCGGTTGCCCTGCATCGCATAGTACACCGCGGCCATCGCGCTCTTGCCATTGTTGTCATGAAACGCATATGGCTCGTGCTCACCGTAGGGGATGGTCCCCTTGTCGACGTAGTATGCAAAAAACTTCGAGCCCCGCTCGATGGCCAGATCAATCTCCGCATCCGTCACCCCACATTTCTTGCCCATCACGATGGCCAGGTTGGCCACCAAGCCGGCCTGATTGACCGGGCCGTAGGGTGGGATCGAGCCGTGGAGTTTGCCATCGGCGGTGCGATCGGCGAAACCATGGCCGAAAGTGCCATACATCCCCTGGCCTTTGGCCGTGGCAAGGGTGATTGCACGGATGGCGTGCATGACTTCCTGGTCGCCGGTGCGCAGGAAATACTCGGTTAGAAACAGGTTGCGGTAGCCATTCTCCCAGGCATCCATGGTTTTTTTCGACACGTCCAAGGTAGGCGATCCCATCCTGTGGGCAAACTCCTTGATTTTCGGCAGATAGTCGGGATTGTCCGCGGCTAACAAGGCCAGCCCGGTGATCGCGCCTGTCCAGTTCTCACTCAACGGCTCATTTTCCAGCGCCTTGCACGCCTCGGCGAAAATCTTCTTCGACTTCGGGCAATGGTACGGCGCGGTGGCGCTGTAGGTGCCCATGACGCAGAGCTTGAGTTGGGCCACATCGGTCTTGCCGGCACGCCAGCGGGTCAGCTTCAGGATGCCTTTATGGGTTTCTTTTTCCGCCTCCTGGATGGCCAGCGCGATGCTGCGGCGCGCATCATCGGTGAACATCTTGCCGTCAATGCCCAGAATCACATCGTTGACTTGCATCACCCCGTCGGCCGGCGACTTGGCCCCGACATGGGTGACGAGAATCTGCCGGCTGACCTCCGTGGTGCGACTTTGCACGCCGTCGAAGTAGGTCACCGGCTTCAGATAGATCCAGCCGCGCATCCCGGTCGATCCCAAGTTGTAGGTCTGCTTGGGATTGACCCCGGTGGTTTCACCCTTGATCAGATCCGGTGGGCCATCGGCCGCCTTGACCGGCAGGCCCAGCAACATGGCCATGGCCAGCAGGGTGGATTGAACTCGATTTGGCGTGTTTTTCATGGTTTTCATGTTTTGCATGTGCTGGTGGCTTTTAGCACCCGAACCCGGTGTGCTGGAGATGTGGAACGTTGAGTAACTGCCAAATACATACCGCAAAGCCGCAAAAGTCGCAAAGGGACGCGGAGTAAGCCCGGGTTTTTGCGATAACCCATTCCGCGTTGCGCCCCTTGGCGTCCTTTGCGCGTTCGGAGAGCTTAGCCGAGCCGACTCTGCGGTAAATTTTCAAGTTAGTCGGGAGGATGGTGAAACTGCGGGTTGCTGGGCGGTTGGATGGGGCCCCGATCTTCGGTCATATGGTAGAGCTAACGCGAAGCTATCGAGGTGGGAGCGGGGAAGAGGTGCTAGTACGTGGAGGCGGTGTCAATGACTATTTAAAACGCCGGCAGGGACTGCTGGAACCGCGAGTCAAGACAGCGATAGCGCTGCGGAAGCAAAAGGGTTTCATGCCGCGAATATCTGTGACCCTTCGGGTTACAGATGTCTGGAGCAAAATGTTTTGTGGACGGCAAAGCACGCGGTAGAAACGCCCCTGCGATCGCACAAACATCCAAAAGCCCGAAGCGCATAAAACCAATATCAATCGAAAG
>WBXE01000218.1 GCA_008932955.1 Verrucomicrobiota bacterium | reverse complement strand
GGGGTGGGCTTGCCCACCGGGGAGCGGAGCTATCCATGAGCTGCCGATGCCACAGCAGCGTGGGCGATAGCCGATACGCGCCAGCAAGCTGGCTAGGCTAGGCGGTGGCGAGCCACCGCACTCCAGTCGCACACGCGCCAGCAAGCTGGCTTGGTTAGGCGGTGGCGAGCCACCGCAGTCCTAGGCTCACAGGAGGAGTTTTTTCAGGCCGTTCCAAGCTTGGCCAGGGGTGTGGAGGTAGCGGATGGAGCCACCCTCGATGAGCAGGGTGCTGGGCAACTCCATGGCATCGTAGTCCGGATGGCAGCTGACGAGGCGCAGCACACTGGCGGCAGATTGGCGCCATAATTCCTCGAACGCCTGGCGGGCAAAGATATCCAAGCCGCTGAAAGGTTCGTCGAGGAGGAGGATATTGCCGCAGTCCGGACGCACGGAAGACTCGGCGAGGATGAGACTGGTTTTGCGGCGATTGCCGGTGGAGAGGCGGCCATAGGGTTTGCGCACATCCAACTCGATGCGCTCGGCGAGAGCCAGCGCGCTCTGGCAGCGCTCGGCGGCCAGCAGCGCGTGAAACAGCGCCTTGGCCGTCATCTCCGGGTCGAAATGCAAGTCTTCAGGCAGGTATTGGGTGAAGCCCGTGGCTTGAAAGGTCCCCGCCATCGGCTTGTGGCTGCCGGCGAGAGTCCGCAGCAGCGTCGTCTTGCCACGACCATTGCGAGCTAACAAAAAATGTGTGCCCCCACCCAAGGCCACCTCCTCCTCGAGCCGGGCCAGCACCGTGCCATAGCCGATTGCCAAACCGGGGTGCATCAGAATGCTTGGCGCAGGTGCGGAGGGAGTCATCGTTGAATCTAGACCGTTGACTGTGGTTCTATGCCATGCCGCTGGTCAGTCAAGGGAAATTAGATTTTACGCAATACCCACGGCCGGACAAGATCGGCGATTTTTATGCGTGACTGGTGCGGCAGGGCTGGTAGAACCGTTGCACGAACCATGGCGGGAAAATTGACTTACCAACAGGCCGGGGTGGACACGCGCAAAGCGGCCGCTCTGGTGGGAGACATCGGGGCGCATGTGCGCCGCACCCAACAAACGCGCAAGCTGTGGGGAGCCTTCGGGCTATTTGCCGCTTGCTACGATTTGAGCGCTTACCGCGAGCCGGTCATCATGACGGGCTGCGACGGAGTGGGCACCAAATTGGAGTTGCTGCTGGAGCACGATTTATTGGAAATCGCGGGCAAGGATTTGGTGGCGATGAACGTGAACGACATTTTGACCACCGGCGGCGATCCCTTGATGTTTCTCGACTACATCGGTATTGCGGCGCTCGACGAGGCGCGCATCACGCGACTCATTGCCGGCATGGCCGATTATTTGGCAGCCTGCGATTGCATCCTGGCCGGCGGTGAAACCGCGGAAATGCCCGGCATCGTCCCTCTCGGCATCATCGAATTATCGGGGTTTTGCATTGGCTGCGCGGAGAAAAGCGCGCTGGTGGACCCGACGACGGTGGCGGTGGGCGATGTGCTCATCGGCTACGCGTCGGATAGTATCCACGCCAATGGCTGGTCGCTGGTGCGGCGCGTGTTGCGCGATCATGCCGGAGAAGTCAGCAACGAGGAATTGCTCGGCTGGTTGCAGCCGACCCGACTCTATCACGACGTGGTGCGGGGCTTGCGGGCCGCGGGCGTGCAGCCCAAAGCCATGGCGCACATCACCGGCGGCGGCTTGCCGGAAAATTTGGAGCGCTTGTTCCGCGGAATGGGCGCAGATTTGGAAATTCCGCGCTGGGACTTGCCCGGCATCGACAAACTCCTCTCCCACGTCGATCCGTCCGACCGCTTCCACACCTTCAACATGGGCATCGGCTGGGTCGCTATCGTCGCCGAGGCCCAGGTGGATGCCGCCCTGCAAGCCGGTCCCGGCGGCGTGGTGCTCGGCCGGATGGTGCCCCAGGACGGAGTGCGCGTGAAGGTGCGCGGCGAGTGAGGCGGCGAATTTTCCTACTATGAGCGATTTCCTCAGTCATGAATGCGGCATCGCAGCGTTGCGCTTGCGCAAACCGCTAGCCTATTACCAGGACCGTTACGGCAGCAGTCTGTGGGGGCTGAACAAGTTGTTTTTATTGATGGAAAAGCAGCACAACCGGGGCCAGGACGGCACCGGGATTGGTTGCGTGAAGCTCAACATGCCCATTGGCCAGCCGTATGTGCAGCGGCGGCGCGGCATTGAGAAGGATGCGCTGGCGGAGATTTACCGCAAGGAATTGAAAACTTACCACAAGCTCGCCCGCAAAGGCCTCCTCAATCCGAAAGATCCAGAAAGCGTCAAAACCCACTTTGATTTCGGCGGCGAGGTACTCATCGGTCACTTGCGCTACGGCACGTCGGGCGAATTTGACGCTGGCTCCTGCCATCCGTATTTGCGCCGCAACAACTGGCCGACGCGCACGCTCATGGTGATGGGCAATTTCAACATGACCAATGCGGCGGAGCTCAACCAGGTGCTCATTGAACGCGGCCAGCACCCGGTGTTTGGGACCGACACCCAGACGGTGCTCGAGGAAATCGGCTACCATCTCGACGAGGCCCACACGGATTTGTATCGCCGCTTGCGCGATGACGGCGTGCCCGGCCACGAGATTCCCTCGCGCATCTCCGCCGCGCTGGACCTGCCGCGGCTCATCACCGAGTCGGCCGCTGCTTGGGACGGCGGCTACTCGATTTGCGGGGTCATCGGCAACGGCGACATGTTTGTCATGCGCGATCCGCGCGGCATCCGCCCCTGCCACATGCTCGTGACCGATGACGTCATCGCCTTCACCTCCGAACGGGTGCCGCTGATGACCATCTTCGAGGTGGAAGCCGAGCAAGTCCAAGAGGTGGAACCCGGCAGCGTGGTAACCATCAAGGCCGACGGCTCGATGACCACTACCTCGTTTGCCGCGCCCCAGCCGCATACCCCCTGTTCGTTCGAGAGAATTTATTTTTCCCGCGGCAATGACCCCCAGATCCATCGGGAACGCAAGGCCATGGGCGCGGTATTGGTCGCCCAAGTCGTCGACTCTATCGACGGCGCGTTCGACAAGACCGTCTTTTCGTTCATTCCCAACACCGCCGAGACCGCCTATCAAGGGCTGATGGACGGGCTGCGACTGCACCGCCGCGAGGAGGTGCGCGCCGCTCTTCTCAAGAGTGCCGCCGAGGGCAACCTCACCCCCGAGTTGGTCGATGACTTGATTCTGCGCAATTGGCCGCGCGGCGAAAAGGTGGCCAACAAGGACATCAAGATGCGCACCTTTATCACCCAGGATAAGAGTCGTGATCAAATGGTGTCTCTCGTC
>WBXE01000217.1 GCA_008932955.1 Verrucomicrobiota bacterium | reverse complement strand
GGATCGGTGCAGCCGAACAAACGGATGGATACTAGGCCGACGGCACCGGCGACTTGCCAGATATATTTTGTCAGATCGTCCCAAGTGGCGAAGCGCTGTGGATGCAGGTCCATCTGGCAGCCGTCGATGATGGCGAGGAGCAGCGGGGTGGGGAGTTGGTGGCGCTCGCGCAAGCTGAGGACTTCTTGTTGGAACTCATCCGGCGCGGAAAACCCATCGCACAAGCCGGTTTTCCAAGCATCCAAGGCCGCCTGGCGATGTTCCAGCGGCAGCCCCGGCGCGTCGGCCAGATCATCCATGCGGCGGCAAAAGGCATAGAAGACGACCATGTCATCCCGCCGGTTTTTGGGTAGGATATTGAGGGCGAAGGCGAGATTTGACTTCGCCTGTCGGGTGATGTCGGAGGCGGCGGACACGGGGCGTTCAGTGGATCACACCCCAGTGGCCGGCGAAGAAATCCGCGGCGCCGATTTCCAGATGGGTGCCGGTCACGAATGGCCACAGCGAGATAAGTGCCGGGCCGACCAAGTTGAATTCCTTGACTGAGCCCCAGTAGCGGGAATCGAGCGAGTTGCCAGTGTTGTCGCCGAGGGCGGCGTATTCGCGCTGGCCAAGGGGGGCGTGGTCGGCGAGTTCCAACACGTCGTCAGGCTTGGAGAGTCGAGGAGTCGGGCGGGGTGGATAGGCCAAGGCCAGGCCATAACCGTTGGGGTTCATGGCATAGAGCCCCTGGGCTTGGATCACGCGTTGGATGCCGGGTTCCTGGACGATTTTGCCGTGGTTCAACAGACAGGGACTGCTCACCGATAGCGCATCGCCAGGCACGCCGCAGAGGCGCTTGATATAATGCGATCCGGGCTCCGAGCTGCCACTTTGTTCCTTGATGGCGCGGATGTCGATGGTATCAAAGACAAACACTTCGCCGCGCCGGGGCGCTCGGAAGTGATAGGAAAACTTGTCCACCAGCACCAGGTCGCCACTATCGATGTAGCCTTCACACAGGACGACGCCTTTTTTCAGGATGTAGTTATTGGCACGGGCCGCTTGGAGCGCTTCGGCCAGGCCGATTTCCATCATCTGAGTGACAGGGGCCGGCAACATCAGCGGCTCGGAATTGGTGAACCCGAGTAGCGAGCGGCTGAAAAAATGCAGCCATTGATAGTCGGCGAGATCGGGCCTGCCATTGTTGAGGAAGCGGACCTGGCGCTCGCGGTCATTGATGATTTTCACGTACGAGCGGCCGCGCAGGACTTGCTGTTCGAGGCGCACCGGCAGGCTGGGCCAAGTCGCTTCAGGGGCTTTTTTGCCGATGATCCCGTTGAGGGTGGGCATCATCGAGCCGGTGGGAATGCGGAACGGTTGGAGGTAGTAGGCGCGCAGGCCGAGGGCGATGACGATGGCCACAAACATGACCTCGACGTTTTCCTCCAGCCAGGTGAGGGGCTTTTCGTGCGGCAGGGCATTCTCGCAGACCGCCCGCAATTGCTTGGACGCCTCGTCGAATTGGCTGCGGTCACCGGCCTGGATGGCCGCCAGCACGTCCTGCCGCCGCGAACTGATCTCATCCACGCGCTCCGGTTTGAGCAAATCGCGTTTGTAATGAATGAATTTCAGCGCGCCCTTGGCGAGCAGCTTAGCGTCCTTTTTCCACTTCGGCGTGAACATGGCAGCCAGTATCGGCGGGTTTTCACCCCGGCGCAAGCCCGGACTGCGGAAGGCTGTGGCTGCCTTTTCCGTCCGGGGAACCTGCGGATTTACCGCAAAGCCACCAAGGTCGCAAAGGTGGCGCAAAGGTGGAGGAATGATCGATAAAATCCTGCTTGGTTCCGCGCTCCCTCGCGGGCTTTGCGGCTTTGCGGTGAGATTTTGGCAGTTCCTGCCTCACCGCAGCAAGGTCATCACGCATTCGAGGTGACGAGTGTGGGGAAACAGATCGAAGGGTTGGACGTCGCTGAGGGCGTAGCCTGCGGCGCTGAGCAACTTGAGGTCGCGCACCTGGGTGGCCGGATCGCATGAGACATAGACGATGCGGGCTGGCCCGAACTGGACCAATTGTTCGAGAAACTCGGGTGTGCAACCCTTGCGCGGCGGATCGATCACCACCGCGGTTTGCGCCGCAGGAAAGCTGATTTCGTCGAAGATCGCCTCCGCCGGGGCGGTGAGGAATCGCACGTTGGTGATGCCGTTGGCCCTGGCATTCTTGCGTGCCCATTCACACGAGGTTTCAGATACTTCCACCCCCGCCACTTGTTGGAAATGCCCGGCCAAGGTCAGCGCGAAGAGGCCTGACCCGCAATAGGCGTCGACCAAAAATTGCGCGCCGCCAGCCGCCGCCTGGGTGGCAACATGGCGGGTGAAGGCCGGCAGTACGAATGGATTGTTTTGGAAAAAATCACCGGCGAGGAATTGCAGGGCGAGGCCACCGACGTGTTCACAGGCGGTGGCCTTGGCATCGGTTTCAACGCGGCCCTCCGAGGCGCGCAGCAAGATGGTGGCACCGCGCTTGAAGCTGGCGGCGCGGGCGTGGAGGTCGGCGCGGATGGCCGGCAAGGCGGCATTGATGTCGTCCATGGCGATCGGGCATTGCGGCACGTCAATGAGTAGCGAACGACGGCCAACTGCCAGAAACCCAATCGGCCCAAGGTCTCCATCCCGGGATTTTTCAAAATGCGGGGTGATCTTGGACCGGTAATTCCAGATTTGCTCCGACGTCAGGCACGGGTTCACCGGAAACGTGATGCCGGCCATGTGCTGCATCAACTCGCCCACTTGCCGCGCTTTCCATACCAACTGGCTGGTATAGTCCAAATGCTGGTACTGGCAGCCCCCGCACTCGCCAAACAAGCGGCAGCGCGGCGCCACCCGCTCTGGCGAGGCATCCAGCACTTCGATTAGGTCGGCATGCGAGCAATTCTTATCGTTGCGGAACACCCGGGCCCGCACCCGCTCGCCTGGCAACGTGAACGGCACAAACACCACCCACCCGTCAATCCGCCCCACCCCTGATCCCAGGTTGGTTAGGGCGTCAATCATCAGCTCGATCTCCTCGTGATAGGCGAAGGGCGTGGGTACAAACTTTTTCGGGGGACGCTGCATGGCTGGCCGCCAGCATGCCCCGCTGCCCGCTGCCCGGCAATGGCTTTTTGTGTCATCCGTGGTCCCTTCCACCCCTCTGGCCCCATGCCCGCCAAGTCAAGGGTTTTTTTCCTTTAAACGGCACCCGGGATTAAAAGTTTCCCAAAGAAACTCCGCAGCGAGATCAGCTCCGTTAGGACAGCCTGATGTCCGATCGGACACCAGGATGTCCTGACGGAATAGTTGGATTTGTCTCGATATTGCACTCGGTTCCCCTGCGCTGCCGCCAGGGATTGGCGAGTCTCGCTAGAAGCTACGCAGCGGACGCTTCTCTGTTAGGACAT
>WBXE01000216.1 GCA_008932955.1 Verrucomicrobiota bacterium | reverse complement strand
TGGCCGACAAGCTGCGTGCCTTGCGCAGCGAACGGGTGTCGATGTCGCCGCCGACGCAGATGGAGCGGACATGGATTCTGCGGCGGCCATCAAAGACTTCGAGCGATGAATCGAGCGTCATAACAGGCAGAGTAGCACAGGACGACCCGCACCGTCAAACCTTGGCTGCAGCCTTGGCCGCAGCTGGCCCGGGCACCATCACATCAACTGGGCACCGGCCTCGGCCAATTCCGAGCGCTCGCCGCGGTTGAGCGCGATGTGCGCGGCAAACGGCTGGCCCTTGAGCCGGTTGCGGGTGTACACTAGGCCGTTAGAGCGGCTATCGACGTAGGGGTTGTCGATTTGCGCGGGGTCGCCAACCATCACCAGCTTGGAATCGCGGGACATGCGGGTGACGATGGTTTTGGCCTCGCGCGGGGTGAGTTGTTGGGCTTCGTCGAGGATGAAGAACCGGTTAGGGATGGAGCGGCCGCGGATATAGCACAGGGCTTCGATTTCGAGGATCCCCTGCTCCATGAGTCGTTCGTAGGGTTTTTTGAGTGGGGGGGAGGCGGTGGCGGGCTGTTTGCGGCGCGGACCCAACGGCACGTCGGGCCGCATCAGCAGGTCCAGCGCATCGTGGATCGGCTGCAGCCACGGCCGCATTTTTTCCTCTAACGAGCCTGGCAGGAACCCGAGTTGCTCGCCCATGGCGATAACCGGGCGGCTGACCGTCAAGCCGCGGTAGCGGTGCTTGAACATTTCATGAAGGCCAGCGGCGACGGCGACGAGGGTTTTGCCGGTGCCGGCATGGCCGTAGCAGGTGACCAGGGAAATGTCGGGGTTGAGCAAGGCATCGATGAGGCAGCGCTGGCCGAGGTTGAGCGGCTTGAGCGACTGGCCATCGGGGATTTTCAGGGCCTCGGGCAGGCTGAGGCGCACGAAGTGGCCGTCGGCGCGCAGGCGGGCGGGGATGGCTTGTTTTTCCCCGGTGCCTAGCAGGACGTATTCGTTGATGTGGAGGCCGGCGCGGCGCGGCGCAGCGGTCAGCAATTCGCCGCTGCTGGCGAAGCGCTGGAGCTCGTCGGCCGGCAGCTCGATGTATTGCAGGTCGTAGTTGGTGACTTCGGCGGCATCCACCTTATCGCTGAGGTAATCCTGGCACTCGATGCCAGCGGCGCGGGCCTTGAGGTGCATGTTCAAATCCTTGGTGACGAGCACCACCGGGGCCGCATTGTGCTGCATAAGTAACAGACAGGCGGCCAGAATCCGGTGATCCACGCGCTCGCGATCCGGAAAAATGCGGTGAAAGCGGTTGAGCACATCGGAGTTTTTCGGGCAGGCGGCGGGATCGTAGATGACGAGCCGCAAGGTGCCACCGCCCTCGGTTGGCACCCCGGCGGTAACGTTGACCACACTCGCAAACAGCTCGATGAGCCGCCGGTGGACCCGCCGCGCGTTGGCACCGCGTTCGGTTTGCTCGGACTTGAACTTGTCCAACTCCGCCAGCACATCCACTGGGATGCACAGGTGGTTCTCCTTGAAGTGCTCCAATGCCGCCGGGTCGTGCAGCAACACATTGGTGTCCAACACATAATTTTTCCCCATCTGGGATGGAGCCGCGAGGCCGAAATCCACCGGCTTGGGATGGGGTCCAGCCAGCCCGCGGCGGGTGCTCGCAGGTGCGTTATCGCCGGAATCCTCGAACAAGCCGGTCTGGAGTTGCTCGGTTTGATGAATGATGGGTTGTTGCACGGATGGAGTGGGCGTTGAAAATTCTGTGCATCGGCAAGCAGCCAGCAGGCTGGTTAACGCAAGACGCATAGTTCCGGCTGGGCCTGCTCGCAAGGATTTTTCTTCAGGTGGCGGTGGAAATCTCCGCCGTCTGCCAATGCTGGCGCTCAGTAATGGCACTTTTGAAGATTTCCTGCCGCAGCCTTGTCATCACCCCGCGTTCATGCACCTTGGTCTGGCGCCGATGAAATCCACTTTGCTAGAAAAAATCCGTATCGAACTGCGGACCCAGTTGGAGCGTCTGGCCAAGGCGGCGATGGATGCGCATGCGGCGGCTACCGATCCGGGCAGCAAGGCGGAGGGAAAATACGATACGCGCAGTCTTGAAGCCTCATATCTGGCGGCAGGACAAGCCCGACAGGTCGATGAACTGGCCGCATCCCTGCGGATCTTCGAATCCCTAACGACCCTGCCGGAATTCGCGATGGACGATGCGATTGAGGCAGGGGCGCTGGTGGAAGTCGAGTTGCGCGGTGAAACGTCCCATCTGTTACTTGTGCCTGCAGCGGGTGGCCTGATCATTGAGGAGCAGGGGCTGGAAATTACCCTCCTCAGTCCCGCCAGCGCACTCTATCGGAATCTCCTGGGCATGGTCGCCGGCGAAGGCTTGGAAGAACCGGCCTTGGTCGTCATCGAGGTGCGCTGAGCTGGCTCGCCGGGAGGCACCGCGAAAAAGCGTGAACTTTGCGGTGGCTGTGGTTCACTGGCGCGGATGAGTCGCAACCAAGGCAGCCAAACCACCCGCGAAGCAGCGGGCCAGACGCCGGATCCTTTCGGGGGGCTGGCCAAACTCGGCAATTTGCCTGCGGGACCCGGGGACCCGCAGGATTGCGCAGCAGTCATTCCGGTAAAAACCTCCCAACGGGGGCTAAAAAAAACCGATCGTGGCCGGGTGGACATCGTCCGCCAGACCGCACATCGCGGCGGCAAGGGAGTGACGGTGGCAAGAAATTTCACCGGCATCGGGCTGGCGGAAAAACAGGATCTCGCCAAGAAGATGCAGAAAGCCTGCGGGGTCGGAGGCACCGTGAAAGATGGCTGCATCGAAATCCAAGGCGACAAACGCGACGAGATGAAGCGCATCTTGACGGAGGCAGGCTTCAAGCCGGTTTTCGCCGGCGGCTGAGACCACGGAGCCACACGGCTCAAAAATTTCTTGCCATTGGGAGCGACTCCTGTGAGGTCTGAGCCACTCCGGCTCTCTAACGCGCCGGGTACCGACGTTTACATGGTGACAGATAAATAGTAGAAAAGCTCGGCGGCGAGGCGCTGGGCGATTTCCTGGGCGAGGCGCACCGATTGATGCGCAAGGCAGACGAACATTTTGCCGCCGTCATCACCCCGCGCCTACGTTGCGGATTTGGGGCGTGAGTTCAAGCGGCGGTTGGGAGTGGACTTCAGACCCCCACGCGCAAATCTCTGGCACTCCACAGCAGCCCCTTCGCGCCGCTGCCGCCGCCCTTCATCGCCCGCGCACCATCTCTGCGCTTGGTACTAAACCGCTCCCGTGCCCGTGCAAACGCCTCGTTCACAAACTCTTTGCTGCCGATCACCGCCCCATCCGTGAAGTATCTTACCCGGCAATGCAGCATCTTCGCGAATCCCAGATCCTTCAAGACCGTGCCGTTGTCTTTGCTCTCCAACATCTCCGCCGTGTTCAGCATGCTCTGACCAGCACGATTT
>WBXE01000215.1 GCA_008932955.1 Verrucomicrobiota bacterium | reverse complement strand
CGCAAGACCGCTAACGCTCCAAGACTTGAAGACACAAGACTTGAAGACGCAAGAGAAGAGGCGCTACGGCTTGTCTCTTGCTTTTCTCTTGCGTCTTGTGTCTTGCAGTCTTGAGTCTTTTACTAATAACTAATAACTTTCCTCTCCCGCCCCCATGCTCCTGATCATCGACAACTACGATTCGTTCACCTACAACCTCGTGCAATACTTTGGCGAATTGGGCGAGGAAATGAAAATTTTCCGCAATGACGTGCTAACGGTGGAGGACGTCAAGGCGCTCAAGCCGGCGCGCATCTGCATCTCACCGGGTCCGTGCACACCCAACGAAGCGGGGATTTCCTG
This sequence comes from Verrucomicrobiota bacterium, assembly GCA_008932955.1. Taxonomy (GTDB): domain Bacteria; phylum Verrucomicrobiota; class Verrucomicrobiia; order Verrucomicrobiales; family Akkermansiaceae; genus Luteolibacter. The sequence continues at coordinate 3,120 of WBXE01000215.1, read as the reverse complement.
TGAGGTGATTCGCCAACTGGGGGCCACCACGCCGATTCTAGGGGTTTGTTTGGGCCATCAATCCATCGGCCAAGTCTATGGCGGCGATGTGGTGCGGGCCGAGCGTCTGATGCACGGCAAGACCTCGCCGATCCATCATTCAGGCACCGGTATTTTTGTTGGAATGCCCAGTCCGTTCGAGGCCACTCGCTACCACTCGCTCATCGTCAAACGCGAGACTCTGCCCGATTGCCTCGAAATGACCGCTTGGACCGCCGAGGGCGAGATTATGGGCCTCTGCCACAAACAACACCCTGTCCATGGCGTGCAATTCCATCCGGAGTCTATCCTCACCCAGGACGGTAAACGCTTGTTAGAAAACTTTTTGCGAATCTGACTGGCGCGGCGCGGCGGTCGGGCAAGGAGCCAGTACATTTGCTAATGGTGCCGGCGGCGCGATCATTTTGGGTCTGCGGCTCTGGAGCCGCGCAAGAATATCTGTCGCATTGTAGCGGCGTGTCTGGGACCGGCGCTGACCATGAGTCGTCAATGAACCCGCGTTTTAGCCAAGCGTCATCTCATCACACGCAATACACCTGCACGGGACCGACGCCCGAGCCTTGCACGCGGCGGAGTTTTTCCACGGCGCGTTTCACCATCACCGCTGCGGCAAACGCCTCGCCCGTTGTGTTGAGGGTGGAAAAACTGAAGCGCAGACTGCTTCTGGCGCGCCTCTCGTCGATGCCCATGGCCACTTGCACGTGCGAGGGCCGCTGCTGGCCGCTCATGCATGCCGAACCAGCCGAACAGCCGATGCCCGCCTCATCCAACAAAATTAACAGACCCGCTGCCTCGCAGCCATCAAAAGATAGATGGCTCGTGTTAGGCAGGCGGTGATTCACGTCGCCGTTGACCGTCACTCCGGCCAGCTCGTCGGTCAGCTTGGCCTCAAACGCATCGCGCAGGTGGCGCAGCGCCGCGTGGTGGTCCACCGCCGCTTGCTTGCACATGATGGCTGCGGCCACCCCCATACCAACGATGCCGGGGGTGTTCTCGGTGCCACTGCGCCGTCCGCCCTCCTGGCCGCCCCCTAACATCAGCGGCGAAAACGGCAAGCCGCTGCGCACATACAGCGCGCCAACTCCTTTGGGTCCGTGGAATTTATGGGCCGAAAGCGACAGCAGGTCCACCCCGAGCTCGCGCACCTGGAGGGGGATTTTTCCCATTGCCTGCACGGCATCGGTGTGCACGGCGAGCCCCTGATTGCGGGCCATCGCGCACACTTCGCGCAAGGGTTGGATCACCCCGGTCTCGTTGTTAGCCGTCATCACCGATACAAACCCCGCCCCGGCCAAATTTCCCGCAAACGCCTCCAAGTCGAGCCGTCCGTCGGCATTGACCGGCGCGAGCCTGATGCCTCGCGGCAGCGCTTCGGCGCGGCGCAGCACCGCACTGTGTTCGATGGCTGACACCAGTGCCGGCCCCGGCCCGGCATGGCGGTCGAGGGAATGCAGGGCCGTGTTGACGCTCTCCGTGCCACCGCTGGTGAACACAATCTCCTCGGGCACCGCACCCAGCCATTGCGCCACCTGCCAGCGGGCCTGCTCGATGGCCTGCCGGGCGCGCTTGGCCGCCGCATACGTGCCCGACGGGTTGGCATAGCCGTCGCGCAGCCACGGCAACATCGCCTCCAATACCTCAGCCCGCAGCGGCGTACTCGCGTTTGCATCCAAATGCATCATGCCGGCAGCCTGCCTGAGCCCCACCGGGTTTTCAATCGCGAAAACTCGCTCCGCCTCAAAACGCCCCCTGCTTACCGAGCCAGTCGACGCCGGCGTTGGTCCAGCGCCAGCCGGTGTCGCCCCAAGTGGCGGCGTGGCGCAGCCACTCCATGCCGAAATCGTGGAAATGCTCCCACAGCGAGCCCTTGCCCGCCACGCACAGCAAAGCGGCCAACACCAGCACGTTGCCAAAACCGATCAACACCAAGGATAGAAAGGTGCCGTTTTCCTGCAAGTCGGGCTGTTCCCGCGGCAGCATCCACAAGGTCCAGACCATGTGAAACGCCCAGGTCAAGCCGATGATCCCGTAAAACAGCTTGTCCCACTCCGTCGAAAACGTCGCAAATACTTTGAGCAGCCCGTACAAGACCCCCGCCTCGATCGACCAAATCGGCAGAAAATACGGCGATAGCGCGATCACCCAGTTCGTCTTGTTCGTCGTGATGTACCCGCCCTCCGTGCTTACGTAAAATCCCGATACTTTCCCGCCCAGGCAGGTGACCACCAGCGCATGCGTGAATTCATGCCCAAATACATACAGCCGCAGGAAAAAATTGTGCATTAAGCCCGACCAAAACCAGCCGAGCATCACCAGTACGCCGATGGCAAAGTGCCACAGCTCCGCACTCTGCCACAGCCGCTGGTGCAGCGCCGCATGCGAGAAGCGCAGCGCCAGCGTCCACGTCGTCACCAAACAAAACGGCAGCAAGACCAGCGCCAGGGCCCAGCGCAGCAAGCGCTTCGCCCAGCCAGCCGCCTCAAACTCATCCTCCTCTGGCATCGCCGCCGCGATCGCCGCCCGCATCGACTTTTGCTCACGCCGGGTGCCGCGCCGGTTCAGTGCCTCGTCCGGCGCCATTTTCACTCCTCCCACCACCTCTGCAAACGACATCCGCGCCCGCCGCTGATTGGGCGGCGGTAGATCGGTTGACTTCCTGACACGACGGTGACCCATGGTGAAACGTGCAAGCAGGGTTATTCACGCATCTTAATAAATCAAGCGCCAATCTCGGCCGCGCCAGGCATGCGCAGGGTGATTGGCTAAATCAGCCTCTATTCAAGGAACTGCAAAGATTTTTAAGTTTGGGCTAAACATAGGTGCTGATTTTGTCATGTTACCCGGGTGATGACCCCGCCGCACCTTGGCTCGACGCTGGATGAAGTCACCCAAGGCCTTGAAATTAGGACGGCCACGACAGGGCTTGAAATTTCACAACTGCGTGAAGCCCTCAAGACGCAACACTACCTCGGAGCCGAACGCCCTGCCGGGCACGTTCTCTGGCAAGGCGTTTACCAAACCTCCACCGAGGAGGGTATGCCGAGTCTTTGCGCAGTGCTGTGCTGGCCATCCTACCCTTCG
>WBXE01000214.1 GCA_008932955.1 Verrucomicrobiota bacterium | reverse complement strand
TCGCCGAAAACCCTTGATTTACAAGGGAAAAAGTGGAGGCGGGGATGGGAATCGAACCCATTAATGGTGGTTTTGCAAACCACTGAAAACGCTTTCAAATCAATGATTCTTGGAACGCCATCCACTTACCATCCAAAATTGCGATTGACGCATGGGCGCGAAAATGCGAGATTTTCCGCGCATGAAGAAACCAACAGCGAAAAACTGGACCGACCCGCGAACCGGCAAAACCTACCTCCGCGTACGCACGACGGACACCAACGGCAAATCCGTTTCGCGCATGTTCACCGACCCCGCCGCTGCCGATGAGTATGTCGCCACCCTGACCAAGGAGACCAAGCGCCACGGGCGGGCGGCAGCGGTAAACAGCGATGAAATCTCAGGATTGTCGCTCTGGCGGGAGTTTGTTGCTGGCGAGAATACCGCAGGCAGGGACGCCCCCGCGCTGCGTGACATGATCGCTGGCGCAATAGCAAGATCGCGGGACGGGATTGCAACACCGCCTCTTGCCGACCTCTACAAAAGATTCCTCGACGCCCGCGAGCGGGAGGCGGTTTCACCCGTCCACATGCACGCGCTTCAAATGAGGCTGAACAGGTTCACTTCCTACTTCAACGCCGACGAGCCAGCGGGAGCAGTAACCACTGATGGCGTGGAACGTGCAATGGCTTCGATGCGGGCAGGCGGCCTTGCCCCGCAAACCGTCAAGGGGATCAGGGGTGCAGCTCACGGGATGTTTCAGTGGGCGCTGGACCGGAACATCGTCACCAGCAATCCAGTAACCCGCTCCAAGCCCCCCAAGGTCGTCGCGGGGGAGGTGGGCACGCTCACGCCGTCGCAACTGCTGGTGTTACTGAGAACCGCCTTGGAGCATCGCCCGGCAGCCGTCCCGGCACTGGCGGTGTGGGCATTCTGCGGTGTGCGGCGTTCCGAGCTTGGGCGCTTGCGCTTTGAGGAAATGGACCGTGAACGGGCAGAGTTGCGGATTTCAGCCAAAAAGGCAAAAACATCTCAGGTTCGCTACGTGCCAATGCCCCGCGTGCTTATGGCGTGGCTTGACGCTGCCGAAGCGGCAGGGGTTGCACCGCTGGGCAAGCTCGTTCCCGTCAAGATCGGTCCCGGCAAGGACGGTCCCGGCGAGGAGGACAAATTGGCCGAGGGTCAAATCAACCGCTGGCTCCGCGAAATCCGCCCGATGGCAGGCTTGACCAAGTGGCCGAAAAATGCGTTACGTCACAGTTTCGCAAGCTACTCCTGCGCTTTGCATGACGACTACCCCAAGGTTTCGGCATGGTTGGGACACTCCGGCGGAACCGCCCTGCTAGAGGCCAGATACCGTCACGCCGTCCCCAAAAATGCGGGCGAGAAATGGTTTGCCGTCTATCCACCCGGCCACGCCGTGCCAGCGGAAACGGGCAGCAAACCCAAGAACAGGAAGCACGCATGATCGCAAAAACGAACACCCTACCCGTCCAATCCATGAACCAGATTCCCGCCCCCCTGCAAGAGCAACTCGACATCCTGACGATGAACGTTGCGAAAATAAAGCACTGCTTACAGGCAGGACGCGACGAGCAGGAACGCCGGGAGTTCATAACGCCTGAGGCGGTTCTACTGCCCTACGGGTTGTTCCTGCGGCGGCCCTACGGCATTGCAGAAGTCGCGGGCATTGCGGCTGGCTGCGCCGGGGCGAATCCCCGTGAGCGCATTCTTGGGGCGCTTGAACTGCTTGCCGCTGCCGAGGAAATTGCCCACCCCGACCCGCGAGCAGATCGGCAACTTGGATTGGACGACGGGCAGGCGACGCTTGACCTTGAGCAAGAGGCAGCAGAAATCATCAGCGAGGCGACGAATCCCACCGGAAAGATTGGGCGAGTCGCCCTCTGCCAATCCGCCTTCAAGTTGTCGGGGCGTAGGGATGGCGGGGGCAAAGGTACGGAGGCGTCCGAAGAGTGTTTTCTTGATTGGGTCAAGGATGCTTCCGACAGCTACACCCGGTGGAAGTTGTTCCGGCAAATCGAAAACAAACATCTCCCTCCATGCAGAGCGGTTGAGGTGGCGAAGAGGCACTTGAAAAAGGCGAGTCATACGCGGGCAACCATGGCGGAAATCTGGGATGCTGAGCGGGGCGTTCGGCTGGCGGAATCCGCGCAATGCACCGCCTTCGTGGATGAGTTGTTTAGCAAGCTGAGCGAGGATGATTTGATGGGTGATCGCGAGGAGTTCAAGAAACTCTTCGAGTCGGTGCGGAAGGGCACTAAGGCAGTGATCCACGACGACAGTGCCGCCCGGCGTCTTTTGCTGGGTGAGCTAGAGTTCGTTGGATTCATGGAATATCTGAGACGCCCGAAGTCCAAATATGTTCCAACGCCTCCCGCCCAGAGGGACGCTCACGGGAAGCATTCAGCGAAGAAACGGACCACCGAGGGAACTTACAAGCGCGACTTGGGCGACGCCGGGTTGCCAGAACATAGCGTTCAGAATGATAGCCAGCGGAGAACAGATAACCCGTTGTGAATGAGTCATAAAGCGTCAATCCGTGTGCTAAAAGCGCGATTGTGAGAAAAAGTTTAGGATTTGCGCGTTTTTTTCTTGTCCCCTTGATCGCTCGCCGGTTTCAGCCCGCCGCCCGCCGGTTTCACCCTAACCGCCCGCCGGTTGCACCATAGCAACCCGCTGGTTTCACCCTAACCGCCCGCCGGTGTTCAACGGGGCGGGTGTGGGAGAACCAGCCATGGCTATTAACCATGACGAAACGACGGGCCAAACCAAACCGCTTCTCAAGCGTAAGGGATTGGCAATCACCCTAGACTGTTCACTTCGCACCATCGACGCATTGCAGGCACAAGGCATGCCCTGCGTGTTCCTCGGAAAATCCCGGCGCTTCCTCCCCGACGAGGTGATTGCTTGGCTCAAACGGAAAGGAGCCCGCTAACATGAGCGCCCTCGACCAACCACCAAGGGAAATGGGCGGCCCCCGCCAGGAAGCCGCCCACAAGAATCAGGAACGCCCGCAGTCTATCGCATCTTCACCCGCTGGCAAGCGCAGTTTCGCCCCCGAAGTGCTCGAATCACTGCGTTCCAGCCTGCCCGAATATCTGGCCAAGATAGGTGTCGAACTTCGCAAAAACGGTTCGCGTCTTGTCGGGAAATGCCCGATGCACGACGACAGCGACCCGAGCTTTGCGCTGTTCGGTGACGGGCATCAAACCTGCGGTTGCTTCCCTTGCGGACACACCGGCGATGTTTTCGCCACGTCGCAATGGCTTGGTCGCGCTGGCAGCTTCACAGAGGCCGTGCGCGAGGTTGGCGCGGTGCTTGGCGTACATCTGCCAGACCAGACCGCAGGCCCCGCCACGCGCACCACAGCGGCACCGCAGCGGGCCGCCAAGCCCGAGCTGCCGTTCGAGTTGTCCGATGCCGACCGGGAGAAACGCAACGAGTCGAATCTATCATGGAAGAAGGCTTTCGAGGACCGCGACC
>WBXE01000213.1 GCA_008932955.1 Verrucomicrobiota bacterium | reverse complement strand
GTCAATTAAGCAGCCAGTGCGAGCTCGTTAGAGTTTGCATTTGTTTGTTTTGACCGGCTTTTAAGGAGGCCAACCGATCAACCTCCACGTGCAGCCAGCGCATCAGACATCCCGTCGAAACCAGAACGCCCCCTGTGCTAGAGGTGGGGAGTATGGCCCGGACCCCGGCCGACGCAAGGGCAAATTTTTTTAAAATGATATTGAATAAGATGGCCAGAGGAATTAGTTTGACTGGATGAAGTCTAAGGAAAGAGGAGGTTTTGGGGGTCGTTCCGATGGGTTACCACGCATCGCTTTTCTGGGCAATTACCCACCGCGGCTGTGCGGGATCGCCACCTTCACCCATGACCTGTGCGAAGCGGTGGCATGCGCAGCTCCCGACTCGGATTGTTTTGTCGGAGCGCTCAATGACCGGACGGAGGGCTATGCCTACCCGCCCCGGGTCCACTTTGAATTGCTAGAAAAGGATTTAAACTATTACCGGCGGGCGGCGGATTTTCTCAATTTCAACAATGCGGACGTGCTCAGTGTGCAGCATGAGTTCGGGATTTACGGGGGGCCGGCGGGAAGTCACCTGCTGACTCTACTCAAGGAGGCAAGGATGCCGGTGGTGACCACGCTGCACACAGTTTTGAGCAAGCCGAATGCCGCGCAATACCAGGTGATGGGGGAGCTCATTGAGCGCAGCGACCGGCTGGTGGTGATGGCGCGCAAGGGTGCGGAGATTCTGTGCGAGACCTACGGGGTGGCGGAGACCAAGATCGACGTCATCCCACACGGCATCCCGGATCTGGGGTTCATTGAGTCGGGGTTTTTCAAGGGGCAATTCGGGGTGGATGGCTGCAAAGTGCTGCTGACCTTCGGCTTGATCAGCCCGGGCAAGGGCATCGAGTATGTGATCGAGGCCCTGCCTGAGATTGTGCGACAACACCCGAAGGTGGTGTACCTGGTCTTGGGCGCCACCCATCCGCAACTGTTGGCGCGTGAAGGCGAGCGCTACCGACTGGGCTTGGAGCGCCTTGCCGAGGACCTCCAAGTGCGCGAGCATGTCATTTTCTACAACCGGTTTTTCTCGGCCGAGGACCTCAAGCAATTCATCGGGGCGACCGATATCTATCTGACGCCGTATCTCAACGAGGCACAGATCACCTCGGGCACGCTGGCCTACGTGTTTGGGGCTGGCAAGGTGGTGGTGTCTACACCGTATTGGCACGCGCAGGAATTGTTGGCAGACGAGCATGGCGTGCTGGTGCCCTTCCACAACCCCGGCGCCATCTCCACGGCGGTGTGCAGCCTGCTCGACGATGCGCCACGAATGGAAAAAATCCGCAGCGATGCCTACGCGGTTGGCCGCGGGATGATCTGGCCGGTGGTGGCGCAGCGCTACTTGGAAACGTTTCAACAGGCGCGCGCGGATCGCCGAGCCACCCCGCGTGCCGCCTTTGCCGGGTGGACGCTGGGCGGCCGGTCCTACCAGTTGCCGCCGCTGCGCCTCGAGCACTTGCTGCGCATGAGCGACGGCACCGGTATTTTTCAACACGCCATTTTCAACGTGCCGGACTTTCACCACGGCTATTGCACCGACGACAACGCGCGCGCCTTTATTTTGTGCAACCTTTTAGAGGAACTAGGCGACCCGCTGCCCGCCGAAACCCTCGACGGCCTGACCACCCGCTATCTCGCCTTTCTCGCCGCGGCTTTCAATAAAGACAGCGGACGCTTCCGCAACTTCATGAGCCATAGCCGCCAGTGGCTCGAAGAGGTGGGCAGTCAGGACAGCCACGGGCGGGCGCTGTGGGCGGTGGGCACCGGGGTGGGTCGATCGCACAATACCGGGCACCGCAAGCTCGCCACCCAACTCTTTGAGCACGGACTGGCGGCGGCAGCCTCATTCAGCGCGCCCCGAGCTTGGAGTTTCACTCTGCTGGGCATCCACGAGTATCTGCGGCGCTTTCCCACCGAGCCCAAAGCGCTGGCCATGCGTGAGACCCTCACCGCCAGATTGGTGAACTTGTGGCATGATTGTGCCACAGACGCCTGGCCGTGGTTTGAACCGAGTGTGACATATGACAACGCGCGGCTTTGCCAAGCCCTCATCCTCAGCGGCCAATGGCAGGGGCACAGCGAAGCTCTGGCCATCGGTCTAAAATCCCTGCGCTGGCTCGCTTCCATTCAAAAAACTCAGGCCGGCCATTTCCGGCCCATCGGCAGCGACGGGTTCTATCATCGGGACGGTGCCCGGGCCGACTTCGACCAGCAACCGCTGGAAGCGCAGGCGATGGTTGCCGCCTGTCTCGAAGCGTTCCGGGTCACCCAAAACCCGACCTGGTCACGCAAGGCGCGGCGGGCCTTTGAGTGGTTTTTGGGGCGCAACGACCTCGGACTACCGCTCTACGACTCGAGCAGCGGCGCTTGCTGTGACGGGTTGCACCCGGACCGGGTGAACGAGAACCAGGGGGCGGAGTCGTCGCTGGCGTTCCACCTGGCCCTAGCCGACATGACTTTCGCCGAGCATCTGATCACCCCTCCCCCCCTACCCTCCTGATGAGCCCAATCCACATTCGCCGCCATGAACTAACGCTTTTACCCGAGTGCATGCGGGTGATCATCCGCCCGTTCATTCCTTCCGATACGCATCGTGTCACCACCATTATCGGTCGCGCGCTGGCTCTCACGGAACAGGAAGTCGCCCGCGAGCTGCGAGGGGTCTGCCAGGAATTCGATGATCGGCATTTCGATATCGCGTCACTGCTCCAAGCACATTACGAGAAAGTACAGCATCACGTGTTCACCCAACGGACGCTCTCACATGAGCGACAGCTTCTCATCGGGGCGCTTTTTTCCGGGGAATACGCGTTGGAAAGCGCGGCTATTTTCAATCCCTCCATCGTGCCACATCCCGACCAGAGCGGGGTGCCCGACGGCGCTCTGCGCTTCGTGATGAGCCTGCGTGCCACCGGCGAGGGGCACATTTCCTCGATTGAGTTCCGGGCCGGGCTCATTGGAACGGATGGCAACATCACATTCGAGCCGGTGTCGCGCTTTGTCACCGTGCCGGAGATCATTCTCAATCCCAGCTACAACAAAAAACGCTTCATCACCAAGCTGCGCGAGATGGGATTTAATGACGCCGACGTGGTCATCGTGATGGCTCCGCTGGGCGAAAGCTTCACTCGCAGCGACTTGAACAAAAGCCTCAACCTCGTTCTGCACGGGTCCCATCCGGTGTCGCGCGACCTGCGCCGCACGCTGGAGTGCCTGCAATGGCTGGCCGACTCGAACTACGAGTTGCTCTTTCCGGAGGAGCTGGCGATGAGCGAACGAATCATCTTTCCGGTCTCATCCAACGAAACCAACGGGATCGAGGACGCCCGCTTCGTGCGCTTCACCGAGGATGACGGCGCGGTGATGTATTACGCGACCTATACCGCCTACAACGGGCGGGTGATTTTGCCGCAGCTGATTGAAACCGAGGATTTCCTGCACTTCCGGATTCT
>WBXE01000212.1 GCA_008932955.1 Verrucomicrobiota bacterium | reverse complement strand
CTCCGCGCCATGGTCCAACCCGGCAAGAACGACCTCTGTTTCGTTGGCGACGGCCACCAGCGGATCTATAACCAACACCGCGCCTCCATGAGCGCCTGCGGTATCGACATCCGCGGCCGGGGTCGGAAGCTCTACTTGAATTACCGCACCACCGAGGAAATCCGCCGCGCGGCGGTTGCCCTGCTCGAAGGCTGCGAGGTGGACGACCTGGACGAAGGATCGGACGAGGTGCGGAAATACAAGTCCATCTCACGCGGCCCGGAGCCTGCGTTCATCAATGTGCCCCACCTTGAAGATGCCTTCGCCAAAGCGGTGGAAGTCGTGACCGTGGCGCTGGCGGCGGCCCGTTCCGTGTGCGTCATGGTGCCCACCAAGCACGAGGCGCAGGAGACGCTCAAAGCCCTCAAGAGCGCCGCGATCGCAGCGACCCTGATTGGCCCCAACGAGCGCGACCGCGCCGAATCCTCCGCCGCACGCGTGGCGACCATGCACCGCGCCAAGGGACTCGAATTCGACGAGGTCGTCCTGATCGCCAAGCCGCTAGGCTCGTCAGGAGCCACCCAGAAATTCGACCGGCAGCGCCTCGAATACGTCGCTCTTACACGAGCCAAGCGGAACGCCACCGTGATCCGCCTGGGCTGATCGGTTGCCGGGCGGAGGAATGGAACTGGGGCCATGGATCTCAAATCAAGCCGTCTTGGTCAGAGGTGATGTTGAATTCCTTGTTGCCGATCCGCACAATATTCCTGCCGATGAGCGGCACCTTGCCTTCGATCCGCTCGCCGTTAAGATACGTGCCGGTGCTGTTGAGATCATAGAGCCAGACATCATCGCGACAGTTGACGATCACGCAGTGTCGGCGGGATATGTTGGTGTCGCCAGCTACCTGAACGTCGTTGCACCGATACCCGTTGCGCCCGAATGTAATAATGAGTTTGTGAATCTGCCGATTCAATTGGGGAGCGCCCGAATCATCCGAGATAAAGAGCGGGCACCGCGCAAGTTTTCGGAATCGGTAGTCCATGAACAGTAACTTGGACTTGATGGTTGGATCCTTTTCCCAGGCATGGGTTGGAGTTGATTCGCTGGCGACAGACCAGTTATAGGCGATGAAATCGTTGGTGTAATCTCCCAGCAAATCGCCCGGAGGAATTTTCTGATTCGAACCGTTGAGTAACGCAGCGATGTAGTAGTTGTTCGCGAAGCACGGATTGTGTGGCTCGATACTCAGGATGGCGCGGGCCAAGGAAATGGCGACATCGTGGCGGCCAGTCTCGTAGAAGCACTGCACCAGAAGATTATGGGCTTCGAGGTCCGAGGGGTTGCGGTGAAGGTGGTCGCTGAGGAGAGAAATCGCAGCGGGGTAGTCCTTTAGAGCGAGGTTGATCTAGCCCAAGTCTTTTTGCACATCCATGCGCGGGTTGAGTTGGATTGCCGTTTCATAGGCACCCTTGGCCCGATCAATCTTCTGTTGCATCAAATGGAATCGCCCCAAAGCACGCAGCACATTGACGTTGTTTGGGTATCTCCCGGCTGCGAACTCCAAGAGCGACCCTGCCCGCGCCCATTTCTTCGTGGACAACGAGCGCTCGGCGGCCTGACCGGCGAGAATGGCGTCTTTGTCCAACAGTAGGGGCACATGCTTCGAGCGGATGGCGGCAGCAAAGTCGCCCATGGTCTGGAAGCGTAACTCGGGAACTTTATTGATGGCTTTGAGGATGATTTCCTGCTGCCAACCGGGCAGGGACTTGATGGGAAAATCGCCATTGTCGTGCATCGCCTGAATTTCGTCGGGCGACTTGTATAGAAAAGGATTCTTGCCGGTGAGCAATTCCATGAGCGTGACGCCGAGCGCATAGACGTCCACGCGTCCGTCGAAGACGCTGTTACCGTTCCACGCTAACGCCTCTGGACTCATGTAGGAGCGTGTTCCTGCGCCAGTGTTTGCGATGCCGAAGTCAGAGATTTTCAGGGTGCCAGCTTCCGTGATGAGTATATTATCGGGCTTGATGTCGTGATGGATGATTTTCTTGTCGTGAACGAAATCCAGTGTCTCCGCAAGAGTTTGAATCCAGATCAACACCTCAGCAGGGCCTATACATTGTCTTGTAATGGCATCCCGCACGCTTCCGCCGGAGCAATACTCCATGACAAGAAACAGCAGTCCGTTTTCAGAGAAATGATGGTGATAAGTGACGATGTTCGGGTGATTGAATTGCGAAACCATCTGCATTTCGTGGACGATCGCCTTCTGTCGGGTGGCATCCTTATTATTTAACTGCTTGATGGCAACGCGCCTGTGCGAAACCTTCTCGTGGGCCAGGAACACCGTGCCAAATCCGCCAGCCCCCAAGTCTCGCTCGAATTGGTAAATGTTGTTGAAGACTGGTGGCATGGCGGAATGTGGGCTATTGGAGTGGCCGTAACGATATGAAAAACACTTTGGCGAACACTTGAATTTACGGTGATTCAAAGGCGTTGCTGCATCATGACTGGACGGGCCAGTCAGCGGCCACCTGCTTGCGGCTTAGACCAATGGCGGCGGCGACTGCGTCGAGGATCTGGGTCTTGGAATACTTGGATTTGACGGATGCTTGCTTGGTGGGCTTGCCCGCATGTGATTCGTTCAGCAATGGAATGTCAAGGCTATCAATCCCCCTCCAGCCCTGCATCTGGGGCGGGATCGAGGTCCAGCTGAGCGTGTTCCACGTCCACCACTTTTTTAGGTGCATCAATCGAGAAATCATCGAGAGATCCTCGCGGCCGCCTGGAAACTCGTCATCCAATTTCAACTTGACCGGGCGCACTCTCACAGTCACCACCGTTCCAGCACCGGCGGCTTACTCGTCACCAGGTGTAAATCGCTCTGGTACACCCCACTTCACGTCCTGGCCAAGGCCAGGCCAAAGGTGCTACCGCCTTTGCAACTCTCCAATCCGCCGTTCGGTGGTGTCGCGCGCGATCGATGAGGAACGGCAGGTTGCGGCATTGCCCGACGGCAGGAGTGTATTCAAAAAATCAGTCCACGAAAACCGAACGGTTTCAAGCCGCGTCTAGGCATCCAAAACCCGTCTCCTAATGTATTCACAAAAACACTTGTATTTCTGAATACACCTGCGACACTCCGGCATGCCAACAACGCTAACACCGGTTGCCATCCTTGCCCGCGTCTCGACCGACAAGCAAGCCAATGTCAGGCAGATTCACGAACTCCGCCAGACCGCCGAGGAAAATGGCTGGACGGTGGTGGAGGTGATCGAGACGACGGGTCTTTCGGGGAATGCCAATGACGCAGATCGACACGACCTCGACCGAGTCCGGGAACTCGCCAGTGCCGGTGCGATTCGAAAAGTGCTGGTGCATGAGGTCTCCCGCATCGCCCGGCGCAACTCGATAGCCCACAAGTTTCTAGAAGAACTGGAAGCCCTCGGGGTGTCGCTTTACTGGCATGCCCAGCGGATCGAGACGCTGCTTTCCGGCGGTAAGCGCAACCCCGCCGCCTCCATCATG
>WBXE01000211.1 GCA_008932955.1 Verrucomicrobiota bacterium | reverse complement strand
TGCTGCTAACAATTGGGTGACGAGCTGCGTGCCGATTTCAAAATCGCCCAAGCCGCCGGCAAAGTGCCGCGAGCCGAAAATAGCCACCAGCACGGTCCCCACAAAGCCGCCCACCCCGTGCACGCCGAACACGTCCAGCGCGTCGTCATACTGGAAGCGCTGCTTGAGCTTGGCGCAGGCCAACCAACACAGGCAGGCCGACACCGCGCCAATGATCAACGCGCCAATGGGCCCGACGCAACCGGCGGCCGGGGTGATGGCCGCCAAACCCGCGACCGAGCCAGTGGCAATGCCCAGCGCGCTGGGTTTGCCGCCCTTGATCCACTCGATGGCCATCCACGCCACTGCCGCCGAGCAGGCCGACAGGTGGGTGACCACCAGCGTCATCGCGGCGCTACCGTTGGCCGCATACTGGCTGCCCGCATTGAAACCGAACCAGCCGACCCACAACATGCCGGCCCCCGCCACCGTGAACGGCAGATGGTGCGGCAGCATTTGGGTGTGCGGATGACCGCTGCGCGGACCCACCATGATGCATGCCACCAAGGCGGCCACCCCCGCAGTGATATGCACGACGATGCCGCCGGCCAAATCGATGACGTGGGTCAGGCCGCAGAAGGATCCGGCGTGATGCCACACGCCGTAGCACACCGGCACGTAGACTAACAAGCTCCACACCACGCTGAACACCATGATCGCCTTGAATTTCATCCGTTCCGCAAAGGCCCCAATGAACAAACCCGGGGTAATCAGGAAAAACATCATCTGATAGGCAAAGTGCAACAGCAGCGGAATGCCCGGCGCGTCGGCCCGCGGCGCGCTATCGGGTCCCACCCCGGCGAGGAAGCTCAGCTGCAGCCCACCGCACAGGCTGTTGCCGTCGCTGAACGCCAGCGAGTAGCCGCACACCAGCCACACGATGCTCAGCACCGCAGTGAGCGCAAAACATTGCATGAACACCGAAAGCACGTTCTTCGCCCGCACCAGACCGGCGTAAAACAACGCCAATCCAGGAATCATCATGAATAACACCAGGGCCGTAGCCATCAGCATCCACGCGGTATCGCCGCTATTGATAGTAGATGCCCCATCGACCGCTGCCGCCGCAGGCGTGGAGGTCAAAACGAGGGTTGCGCAGCACGCTGCAAAAGCAGTGGCTGCCCGGCTTCCGACTTGCGGAATCGCGCTTATGTTCATAGGAGGTATATCGGATCAGGTTGCAGGGTTGAGCGGGTCTAAGCAGGAATTGTGCCAATTTTTTATTAAATCCAAGAATTGTTTGACCCTAAAACCGAAGTTAGACCAAAGCAGCGCATCACTCGCTGGCTGGCGTGGGCGGCGCACTTGGGACCTCGGAGGCAGTCGGCAGATTGCGCTCTGGTGCGGCCGGCGCACGCTCTAGCGGCTGCCCGCTGGGCAAGAGCATCAGGCACAGATAGACGATGATAGTGGGCGGCAGGGCTCCCAGCAGCAGCCCGAGGGGCGAAATGCCAAACTTAAAAAACCGTGCCAGCAGGCTTTGGCCGGCCGGGTTGGGCGCATTGGCAATGACGGTTAAGCCGCCACCAGCCACCGCGCCGGCCACCACCGCGTACTTGGCTGTGGCGGAAATGCCCCCGGCCTGCGCCGCCAGATAGGTGATGGCGGCATTGTCATTAAAGGCGGTGAGCACGCTTGCCCCCAACATCAATGCCTGCTCGCGCAGGCCCATGATGATCGGTTCGATCCACCAGCCCTGGCAGCCGCCGTGAACCACCAGCCCAGCCAAGAAAAATCCGACCAGAATGGGACTGCGCAAGGCGACGGCATCTTGGTGGTGGCGGGTGGCGGTGATAAACGCGATGAAAAACAAAAAACCGCCGATAAACAGCACCGGATAGTGGGCGGCATAAACCGTCCAGGCGAGAAATCCCAAATGCACCGCAGTGACCCAGACCGGGACCGGCGTTTCGCGTGGCGACCCCGGTGGGTCGGGCGCAGCAGCCAAGACCGCTTGGTTGGCAGAGGGTTTGGCAAATGACGGCTCCGGGCAGGATGCCCGAGCCACGGTGGCGCGGGCCTCCTGCCCGCTGCCATCTTCACTTGCCTTGCCCGCGTTAACAAAACCATCCGTGTCGGGCCCGGCAGCTACGGCCGACCTCTGCGGCGCGACCCCGAGACCGCGCAACTCCTTGCGGAAGCACAAATAATAAACCAAACTCGATAAACCCACCCCCAGCAGTGCTTTCCACCCGAAATGCAGCAGCATGAATGAGCTGTCCCAGCCCCAGGTACCGGCCACCATCAGCACCGGCGGCGCGGCGAAACTGGTGAGCGTGCCGCCGACCGAGATATTTACAAACAATAAGCCCAGCGTGGCATAAGCCAGCCGTGGCGACGGCTTGAGCGGGAAAAACCACTTCGCCAGCAACAGCGCCGCGATCGTCATTGCTGCCGGCTCAGTGATGAACGAGCCAAGCACCGGCGCCAGCGTCAGTACGCTCAACCACCAGGCAGCGGGACTGCCCCGACCCAATCTGGCAGCCCGCGCCAACACCTGCTCGGCCACCCGCAGCACCGGGCGGCTGGCGGCAAGCGCCATGATGACCACGACAAAGAGTGGCTCGGTGAACTGGCAGTCCTCGCTGATGTAGGATATGAAATCGTGCCAACTATAATAGTGGCTCGCTGCCGCTGCCAATGCGATCACCCACAACCCGAACACCACTTCCACCTCACCCAGAAAATGCAGCAGCGTGCCCCAAAACGACACCTCCTCGATGCGCTCGGGCCATTGACGGTCCCGCGTCTCGCGGCGCCGCAACTCTGCCTGATGTCGTTGCTCAAACTGGCGTGCCAGCCGGGTGAAAAAACCACAGGCAAACGTGTGCAAAATCGCGAGCAGAAAAATCCCACTGGCCGCCAAATTGAACGGTGCCGCCCTAGCCCGTGCCTTGAGCAACTCCAACAGGCCGCCGGCAACCGGCGCGTAGGCTTGCAATGGCTTGGGAAAGGCCGCGTGACGCAGCGCCGTGCCATCCGGGTTGGCGAGCGCGGGCGAGGTGCTGCCCATGGCGCTGGTGCAAAACGGCAGCAGCAGCAAGGCAGCGACGATGAGGATGGAATGGCGAAGCTGGGCGAAGATAATCACGGATAAATAGGATTACACGGATGGCACGAATGGAGGGCAGAGATTTGACCGCAAAGTCGCAAACAAAGGAAGAGGTAAAGCGCAAGCAGGGAGCGCCGCGCTCATTCGCTCAACCCTTTGAAGTATTTGCGCCTTGGCGGTCATAACTCTTTCTTCCATCCGTGTAATGCGTGGTTTGATTTCAACATCCGGTTCCCAACGCGGCTTTCCTCCCCGCATCGCGGAAAAAACTACGAATGACCCCAGAACCTGGGGCCATTCGATCAAAAAATCCAGTGGGCAGGCTCAACCCGCCCGCTTCAAGCCTCTGCGGCTTCGCTTGCAACAAGCTCCTCAGAGGCCGCCTCCACAGCAGCAGTCTCGACAGCAGCAGTCTCGACAGC
>WBXE01000210.1 GCA_008932955.1 Verrucomicrobiota bacterium | reverse complement strand
GCTTGAAGCCGTGTGCGAAGCTTGGCTCATCGCCGCATCCGCCACCGATCAGGACGATGAGCACCTCTATTCCCACGGAGTATTCCTCGTTGAACCAGGCTATCAACACCTCACGCCTCAATTCGCCCACATTTTCAACCCGCAACCAGAACCCGCAATCTTGCTAGATAACGAGACGCGGCTTTTACAAGCGAGTTAACCCCCCACGTTTTCCACCTATGCTTGCACTCATCGTTCTTCTCCCTCTAGCCGCGTTTCTAGCGATCCTGCTCGGCGCACCTGCGCGGCTCACTTCCATCGGCGCCGCGGCGCTCAATCTGGCACTCGCGCTGTATGCTGCGACGAGCTGGCATTGCACTTGTTGGGCATTCTCGGTGCCGGTGCTGGCCAAACCGGCTATCAACTTGGCATTTGGTTTTCCCGATGGCATGAGCGTGGTGATGGTGTTGCTGACGGCCATAGTAACGCTGGCGGCAGTGTTATCGGGCAAGGCTCCACAAGGCCGTGAGGCCCTCTACTACGGCTCATCTTTGCTATTGTCCGGCGGTGCGCTGGGGGCCTTTGCCGCCACCGACATGTTCTTCTTCTATGCCTTCCACGAACTCGCGCTGATCCCCACCTTCCTCATGATTGGCATCCTCGGCCGCGGCAACCGCCGTGCCGCCGCATGGAAAATCACCATCTATCTGGGCCTCGGCTCCATCGTGCTGCTCGCCGGTCTGGTTTGGCTGGCGGCTCTCTCTGGCACCTTCGACATGGGCAAGATGGTGGCCGCGGCAGGCAGCATCGATCCGGCCGCGCAAAAAGGCATCGCCGGGTTGCTCATCGTCGGCTTTGGCACGCTCATCTCGCTATTTCCCTTTCACTCGTGGGCCGCACCGGCGTACGCCAGCGCGCCTGCACCTATCGCCATGTTGCATGCGGGGGTGCTGAAAAAATTCGGTCTTTACGGTTTGCTGCGACTGGCCATTCCATTGGTGCCCGAGGGCTTGCAGGGGTGGCTCAACCCGTTGCTATTTTTGTTGTTAGGAAACATCCTGTGGGTTGGCTACGTTACCGTCTCGCAAAAGCGCTTGGATCTATTGCTGGGCAATTCCTCAGTGATGCACATGGGCTACATCTTTCTGGCCGTAGCTGCGCTCATCGCGTTTCCAGAAAACCCGCTGGCGCGTTCCGCTGCCATCGTGCTGATGTTTGCCCACGGCATTTCCATTGCTCTGTTGTTCGGTTTGGCTGACCGCATCGAGCGCAGCACCGGTTCCATCGATCTTGAGGATCTGGGCGGCTTGGCCAAATCTGCCCCGGCCATGGCCTTCATGTTTGGGATTGCAGCGATGGCCTCCATTGGCTTGCCCGGTCTCGCCAACTTCGCCGGCGAAGTGCTGGTATTCCTGTCCGCGTTCAAATCGTACAACGGCACCAGCGGCCTCGCACCAGTGCAAATCGCCTGCATTCTCTCGATCTGGGGCGTGGTCATTTCAGCCGTTTATATGCTGCGTGCCTATCGCAACATCTTCCAAGGCCCGTCTAGCGCTCTGACCGCCAGCGCCCCGGATATTTCTCTAGCCGATAGGATCCCTGCGCTCCTCCTCATTATCGTGCTGTTTGCCGTCGGCCTCTATCCAAACCTGCTGCTCAACCTGCTAAAATAAAGCTTTCCCCTATCATGCCCGCCTATTATCTTGAAGCTCTCACCGTGACCCTTGGCATTGCTCTGCTAATGGCCGAAGCATTTATCCCGTCCAAAACCAAGGGCTGGGTGGGCATTGCCGGCGCCATCGGCCTTGCCGGCATCCTCGGCCTAACCTGCCTCGCCATCGGCCCCGAGGCCAAACCCACCGCAGACTGGGCCAACTGGTCGCTGTGGAATTTTTACACCTTCGATAGCTTGGCGCGCTTCTACAAGATATTTGCGCTGGTGTGCACGCTGCTGGTGCTGCTGATGGGGGTGGATTACCGGAAAATTCTTGCGCGCTTCACCGATCATCCGGGTTCGGAAGCTGGCACCGGAGAATACCATGCGTTGCCGGTGTTTGCTTGCGCGGGGATGATGTGGCTGGCCTCCGCCCGCGATTTGGCCGGGGCTTTTGTCGCCCTCGAATTGGTCACTATCACATTTTACATTCTTGTTTCCTACATGCGGCGCAACGTCGGTTCGCTCGAAGCCGGGGTGAAGTATCTGATCCTCGGTGCGCTGAGTACCGGATTTCTGGTCTATGGCATCGCTTGGATCTATGGCAGCGCCGGCACCATGAGCCTCCCATTGATCGGCACTATCTTGCTAGATCCGGCTGCCTGTATCTATTATCAGACCAACCTTACCCCCTTGCTCTTCGGGGTGGCCCTGGTGATGGTTGGCCTCGGCTTCAAGGTCGGCGCGGTGCCGATGCAGATGTGGATTCCCGACGTCTATCAAGGGGCTCCGACCCCCACCACCGCCTTTCTATCCGTAGGTTCGAAAGCTGCGGGGTTTATCCTGATGATCCGGTTCCTGGAGCCGTTTCTGGCGAGCCCGGTGACACGGGGACCGGTCCTGGCGTTGCTGGTGGTGCTGGCATGCGCGACGCTGCTATTCGGCAATCTGGCTGCCATTGCACAAACCAACTTCAAACGGCTGCTGGCCTACTCGTCGATCGCCCATGCTGGCTTCCTGCTGCTAGCGCTCGCAACATGGCAAGCCGGCGACGCTCAACTCAATGCCCCCAAGGTAGTGTCGTTCTATCTCGCCACCTATCTGCTCATGACGCTCGGCGTGTTCTTCGTGCTGGCCCAAGTGCGCATCCAACGCGACGGTGAAAACATCGCCGATTTCAACGGCCTCGGGACCACCAATCCGCGGCTGGCGTTGGCCCTCACCGTGCTGTTGGCCGCGCTCGCCGGGGTACCGCTCACCGCCGGGTTCATCGGCAAGTTCTTCGTCTTCTATCTGGCAGTCGAGGCGCATTTGTGGTGGGCGGTGGGCATCGCCACGATCGCTGCTGGCGCTGGGTTTTATTACTATTTCAAGGTCATCCGCGCGATGTGGTGGATGCCGCCGACTGACTCCACGCCGGTGAGCCTGCCGCCGATCAGCACCGGCTGCATCGCGGTCCTAACCGCCGCGGTGCTGCTCATCGGCATCTGGCCGCAGCCGATCTGGTCGCTGCTGCGCTGCGTCAACCCACCCCGCGTGGTAACACAGGTTATATTGGATTAAGCAGAAAAGCACTCGTCGGTCACAGACCGCCGCTACGAATCTATCTTCTGCCCTGTGGCGGTGCTCTGTAAGCGTCGTCGCGCAAGGGCAGCGCATGTGCAGCAGCGGTGACAGGCCGCCGCAACTCCCTCCTGCAGGCGCCTCCTGCCACGATCACTCAATATGCTGCGGCTAGCCTACTCGGGCTGCTGGCCACCCGCGCTAGCCATGTGCGGCACGCGCGGAATGGATGGAGTCGCTGATCTGGGTGAGCGGGCGCCTCGGTGAGATTTTAGGCGGGGTGATCGCCGGCAAATCAGCCGTCAAAAGCCTGCTGTACCTCAGGCGAGAGCAAGCAATTTTGCCT
>WBXE01000209.1 GCA_008932955.1 Verrucomicrobiota bacterium | reverse complement strand
GGTGGGGGAAGCGCGACCGCAGCTTCATCGCGGAGACGGTGTTTGAAGTGGCGCGCTGGCGGCGGGTGCTCGGGTTTTTGGCCGATAGCGAGGAGACCGTCGCTCTGTGCGCCGCGCAATGGGTGCGCATGGGCTTTGAATTGCCGGAGTGGTGGGCCTACCGCGGTGCCACGCCCGCCGAAATGACCTCACGCGAGGCGGAGGTGGCCGCCCAGCCGCGGGCCTTGCGCGAGTCGATCCCGGATTGGCTCGATGCGTTGGGCGAGGCCGAGCTCGGCAGCGCGTGGGATGCCGAACTCGCCGCTCTCAACCAGCGCGCGGCGGTTTTCCTGCGCGTCAACACGCTCAAAGCCACCCGCGAGGAGGTTGTCGCCTGGCTGGCGGCGTCGAGTATCGAGGCCACGGCGGTCGCCGGTTTGCCGGATGCGCTCGTGTTGGCCGCCGGCAAATCCCTGCCCAAGGCGATGCGCCTCGATGGTCGCGTGGAAATTCAGGACGCGGGTTCGCAGATGATCGCGCCTTTGTTGGATCCACAGCCGGGCGAGCGCGTCATCGATGCCTGCTCCGGTGCGGGCGGCAAATCGCTGCATCTCGCCGCCCTGATGGGCAATGACGGCCGCGTTTTCGGCATGGATGTCGATGCCAAAAAACTCGTCGAGTTGGAGCGCCGGGCGAAACGCGCAGGTGCCAGTTGTGTCAAATCCAAGGCCATCACAGCCGCCACCAGCGTGGATTTCGGGGAAGTGGCCGATCGCCTGCTCATCGACGCGCCGTGCTCCGGTTTGGGCACCTTGAAGCGCCAGCCCGACCTCAAATGGCGCCTCAAGCCCGCGCAGCTCGAGCGTTTGCGGGGGATTCAGGCGGATTTGTTGGATAAATACCCGGCGATGCTCAAACCTGGCGGGCGTTTGGTGTATGCCACCTGTTCGATTCTGCCCTCGGAGAACCGCGCGGCCGTGGACAGGCTATTGGCAAAGGGCGGATTCACTTTGTTGGACGAGTGCCCCGTGTCGCCGGCGGCCACTGGCTTCGACGGCTTCTATGCCGCCGCACTGGTGAAGGCATAGGCCGGGCGGTTTGGCAACTTGGCTGCGGCGCCACGTGTGGGAGTGCGTGCCCAGCGCGAGGCCGCTAGGGCTCGATACCGGCCCTCAATGCAGTGGGATCAACCCGAAGTCCTAAATTGAAATCCTGTGATGAGAACAGAAATCACAACCGAGTGCACGCGAGATGGCCTGACTGACTGCCATGCAAATAATCAGGCAGATTACGCAGATGAAACGGATTTTACGGATGATGAATGAGTTATGAAATATTTCCACTGCACCTGTTGGGTGAATTGGAGTCCTGCAATAAACCCTTCATTCCCTCCGGGTAATCCGTTAATCCGTGGTGAAAACAACGACGGATTGCCATTTTAACTGCGGTTTTTTCGGTCACCGATGACTCGTGGTTCGCGGCGGGCGAGGCGAGTCAGGCTTGGCACGAGAGTTCCAGATAGGCTTCGATCTCGCGGGACGGGTCATGGGCGCGCATCAGCGCTTCGCCGATGAGTACCGCATTGGCGCCCGCCTCCAGCACGCGGCGCGCATCGGCGGGTGTCTTGATGCCGCTTTCAGATACCAACAGCACCTCGTCGGGCACTTCCTCGGCTAGCTGTTCGGTGGTCGCCAGATCGACGGCGAAGGTTTTCAGATTGCGGTTGTTGACGCCGATGAGGTCGGCGCCGAGTTCGAGCGCTCGGTCCATTTCCGCTAGGTTGTGCACCTCCACCAGCACGTCGAGCTGAAACGATTTGGCCTCATCGTAAAGCCGCCGCAGCGTGGCATCATCCAAGGCCGCGACGATGAGCAAGATGGCATCGGCCCCTGCGATGACCGCCTCGTGAATCTGTAACTCGTGAATGGTGAAATCCTTGCGCAACAGCGGCACCGGCGAGGTCTCCGCAATTTTTGTCAGATAACCGAGCGACCCTTGGAAATACTTTTCATCGGTTAGAATCGATAGGCAGGAGGCCCCGCCTTCAAAGTAGCGGGCGGCCTGGCGCAGCGGGTCGAAATTCGGGTCGATCAAGCCGACGGAGGGCGAGGCTTTTTTGACTTCGGCGATGACGCCAAGGCGGCCGGGTCCGCGATCCAAGGCGCTGCGGAAGCCGCGGAAGTCGTTGCGCAATAAGGCAGCGGCGCGCAGATGGGCAGCCCGGGGCAGCAGGGCGGCGACTTCCAGGTGTTTGGTGGCGATAATTTCGGCGAGTTTGTCGGACATGGCGCGGCACCAGCAAACCCTAGCTGGGCGGCGACGTCAAGAAAGGGGCAAGTTTTCTGATGGTCAGTGATTGCGGGCCTGCAGGCCAAACCAAGCGTATTCTGGCGATGGCTCGTGACGAATTTTACTATTTCCACCTTACGTTGACGCACATCGGTTGCACGCGACACCTAACGCAAAAAAATTACTAAATTTGGCTTGCACCGCGGCGTGGGTCATGTAGAAACGCCCGACGCGTTTAGCGACGCGGGCGTAGCTCAGTGGTAGAGCGCCACCTTGCCAAGGTGGATGTCGTGAGTTCGAATCTCATCGCCCGCTCCAATTTTATCTGTATCCCATGTTTGTCTGGTCCAAACTCTCCGGTGCGCAATGGATGGATGCCTGGGAGGAGCGCTTTTCCGGCAATCCAAATCTAGTTATCGAACTCATCAAAGGCGGTAAATCGATTCGTTTGCGCGTGTTCTGTGAGTCTCAGGCGGCGGCCGAGGCAATTGTCGAGCGCTTTGGCGGCACGATCCGCAAACTCGCCAACGCCGAGTGGAACCAAGCGGTGGCACCACCGCGGCCCGTCAAAGTGCGTGCCGCTTTGCTGCTCACCCCGGAAGTGCGCCCCGCCGAACTCGCCCTCATCCAACACGCCCACCCGCAGCGCCAAATCATCTCGATCCCACCGGAAATGGCTTTCGGCACCGGCGATCACGCCACCACCTCCACCTGCTTGCGCTTGCTCGTCGATGTCGCCAAAGCCCGCCGCGGCACTCCATGGACGATGGCAGATTTGGGCACCGGCACCGGTGTGCTGGCCATCGCCGCCCGCAAACTCGGCTCCGGCCCAGCTTATGCCTGCGACTTCGATCCCTTCGCCGTCGAGGTCGTCAAACGCAATATCGAGCGCAATGGCACCGGTGAAATCGACGTCCATGAGCAGGATGTGCTTTTGTGGAAGCCGCGCAAAGCGGGCTACGATGTGGTGATGGCCAATTTATTTTCCACGGTGCTCATCGAGGCATGGCCGGTCATTGCCAAGGCCGTGGCGGCCGGCGGCGATTTGATCGTATCCGGTATTCTCGCCACCCAGGCGTGGGACGTCTTCACCGCCGCTGCCAGCCATGGACTCGGCTTCACTCAGGTCATTCGCAAGGGCAAGTGGGTCACCGCACGCGGCGGCCACCTGACGGACCTGATCGCCGCCGAAGCCGCCGCGCACGGGTAGTCGCGGCAGCACGTGGCTGTGCGAGTGCTGTGCGAGTGCTGTGCGAGTGCTGTGCGAGTGCTGTGCGAGTGCTGTGCGAGTGCTGTGCGAGTGCTGTGCGAGTGCTGTGCG
>WBXE01000208.1 GCA_008932955.1 Verrucomicrobiota bacterium | reverse complement strand
TGCGTCTTGCCGTCCTGCGTCTTGCCGTCCTGCGCCTTGCCGTCCTGCGCCTTCCAAAATCTCCGCAATCTGCGCCAAAATCTCTTCCACCGGCGCCAATCGGCCCACCCCCTCATACCCGCAGGCCAAATCCCCCTCCGCCGGGCCCACAAAGCGACAACCGTCGGCCACCAAGCGGGCGATGTTGCGCTGGGTGGCCGGATGCAGCCACATTTTTCCATTCATCGCCGGGGCCAGCAGGACCGGTGTGCGCTGCGGCATGGCGAGGTAGATCGACGCCAGCGGATCGGGTGCCAAGCCGTTGGCGAAATTGCCCAGCACGTTCGCGGTTGCCGGGGCCACCACCAACAAATCTGCGCGATCCGCCAACTCGATATGGCCAGGCTTCCACGAGGCATTCTCATCGCCGTGATCTACCAGCACCGCTTGCCGGGTCAGCGTCTGCAGCGTCAGCGGCGTGATAAAATCGGCCCCCGCACGCGTCAGCACGGCATGCACCTCATGCCCTTGCTTGACCAATTGCGAGGCCAAGTCCGCCGCTTTGTAGGCGGCGATCGATCCAGTGATACCCAGCACAATTGTCATGCCCGCAATATGCGCCGCCGCCGCCGAGCATTCAAGCCTGATCCGCGGGCTTGAGCCCTCACGGGCCATGATGAGCCAATGCGCTGCCCGGTCCACGTGGCGCGGGCAGCTTGCCCGTATGGCCATGGCGCGCCGCTGCGCGGCCCTCTCACGGGGCGCCGGCTTAAGCCGGCATGGCCCATGATGAGCGAAAGCGAGGCCGCGCACGCGGCGACTCTTTCTCGTTCCATGGGCCGCCGGGCAAGCTGCCCGGGCCACGCGGCGCGGGCAGCTTGCCCGCGTTCCACGCCCCAGCGGACAAGTCAGCCCCCCTTCCGGGCGAGGGCAAGCCCTCGCACTCCTGAACCGGCGCGGAAACAAGCGCATGGGTACCGAGGCCGGCGCTCGTCTTATTAGTTAGAAAAAAAGTGCGGCTCACCCCTCTTCTGGGATGCGCATAGCGTAGAACGAGCGATAGACGAACACCAAGGCGACGAGGAAGAAGAAGCCTCCAATGAGGTTCTTGGTGAATTGATGTTGCATGGTCACCGCCATCTCCACGGCGAGCAAACCAAACAGCGTGGTGAATTTGATCACCGGGTTCATCGCCACCGACGAGGTGTCCTTGAACGGGTCGCCTACGGTGTCGCCCACCACCGTGGCGGCGTGCAATTCCGTGCCTTTTTCGCGCATGTCCACCTCGACGATTTTCTTGGCATTGTCCCAAGCGCCGCCGGCGTTGGCCATGAAGATGGCTTGGAACAGGCCAAAGAAGGCGATGCCGATGAGGTAGCCGATGAAGAAGAATGGGCTGAAGAACGGCAAGCCCAGGGCGAAGCAGAACACCACGATGAAGATATTCCACATGCCTTTTTGAGCGTACTTGGTGCAGATGGCGACCACTTCCTTGCTGTCCTTGTCGGTGGCAGTGGTGGCATCGAGGTTCATGTTGGCCTTGATGTAAACCACGGCCCGATAGGCACCGGTGACCACCGCCTGGCAGGAGGCACCAGTGAACCAATAAATCACCGAGCCACCCATCACCAGACCCAGGATGATCTCGGGTTGCACGATCGAGAGCTTGGCCACCACGTTGCCAAACAGGTTTTCCAGTAGCATGATGATGCCGAAGACCATGGTGGTGGCCCCCACCACCGCGGTGCCGATGAGCACCGGCTTGGCCGTGGCTTTGAACGTGTTGCCCGCAGCGTCGCCCTTCTCGAGCTGGTACTTGGCATTTTCAAAGTCCGGGTCGAAACCAAATTCCTGTGCAATCTCGGCGCGGATGTTTGGAACGCTTTCAATCTGGCTCAATTCATAGACCGACTGGGCGTTGTCGGTGACTGGGCCGTAGGAATCCACCGCGATGGTGACCGGGCCCATGCCGAGGAAGCCGAAGGCGACCAGGCCGAAGGCAAAGATGGGTGCGGCGAAGGCGAACTTGGCCGGCATGATGGCCATCAGGTCCGCGTGGGTCGAGAACTGCCAGGCCGCGAACATCAGCAGCATAATGATCAGCCCCATCCAGAAGGCGGAGAAATTGCCCGCCACAAAGCCGGATAGGATATTGAGCGAGGCACCGCCGTGCTTCGAGCAATTGGTCACCTCCTTGACGTGGCGCGAGTGGGTGCTAACAAAAATCTTGGTGAACTCGGGAATCAGAGCGCCGGCGATCGTGCCGCAACTGATGATCAGTGACAGCGCCCACCACAGGTCGGGCAAGGCTCGGCCATCTGACATAAAGTCGCCTAGCAGAATCTTGCTGGCCAGGAAGGTCACGCCGATGGACACCGCCGAGGTCAGCCACACCAAGTGGGTGAGGGGCGCCTCAAAATCAAAGTCTTTTTTGCCGCCGAACATCGCCTTGCTGATCGATTCATTGACGAGGTAGGAGCCCAGCGAAGTGATGATCATGAGGATGCGCATCACGAAGATCCAGACGATGAGCGTGGCGCATACTTCCTGTTGGGTGGCCAGCGCCAAGGATAGAAACGCAATCAAGGCCACCCCTGTCACCCCGTAAGTTTCAAAGCCGTCAGCCGTCGGACCGACCGAGTCGCCGGCGTTGTCGCCAGTGCAATCGGCGATGACGCCAGGGTTTTTCGGGTCATCCTCGGGAAGTTGGAACACGATTTTCATCAGATCGGATCCGATGTCGGCGATCTTGGTGAAGATGCCGCCGCAAATGCGCAGCACCGAGGCGCCGAGGGATTCGCCGATGGCAAAGCCGATGAAGCAGGGGCCAACGAGCTCGTTAGGCAAAAAGATGAGGATGCAGATCATGAAGAACAACTCGACGCAGACGAGTAGCAGGCCGACGCTCATGCCGGAGCGCAGCGGGATGCTGAGCGTGGCGAGCGGATGCCCCTTGAGGGCGGAAAATGCGCTGCGCGAGTTGGCCACCGTGTTGATGCGAATGCCGAACCACGCCACCCCGTACGAGCCGAGGATGCCGAGGACCGAGGCTAGCAGAATAATGAGCACCTGCCCCACGTTGTTGTCTTGGAGCACACCGAAGTAGTAGATCATGCAGCCCGCGATGAGCAGCCACAGGATGGCGAGAAACTGGCCTTGGGTGAATAGATAGGTTTTGCAGGTTTCCCAAATCGTGTTGGAAACCGTGGCCATGCTCTGGTGCACCGGCAGGTTCTTGGTTTGGTGGTATTGGAGAAGACCGAACAAACCGCCGAGCACGCAGACCGCCAAGCCCAGGTACATCAGGGTATCGCCATGGACCCCGCCCAGCGACCTAAACGTCACCCGGTCGAGGGTCGGAATCTTCAGGTCGGCCTCACTCGCAAATGCGCTGCCCGCACTCGCAAGCATCAAGGCCGTAGTTAATGGGAGTCCTTTCTGGTGTTTCATAAATCAATGCACTTTGGTCAGCCAGCATGCGATACGCGAGTCAAATCTGTCATTCCACTCCTCACATACCGCCCTTCTCTGCGCGTTTGCACTCATCCCTGCATCAATGGGAGAAAACACGGCCGCCAGGCCAATGATCGCGGCGTTTGGCCCTTGCCATCCCACTCAAACTAAGGAGCC
>WBXE01000207.1 GCA_008932955.1 Verrucomicrobiota bacterium | reverse complement strand
TCACGCCGAGTATGAGGTGAAATAAAGGCGCCACCTCAAGCGCATGGCTTGCTCGCTAGAAATTCGAGCAGCGCCGCGCGGCATTCCACTACGGGTTGGCAAGCAACCAGTCGTCCGGCGTCAATGCTTCTGCGCGTTGAAGGTGTTCTTTGTCCAACGATACAAGTTCACATCCGACTAGATCAGCCGTCGCGGAGTACATAGCATCGGCCCCGCGTAGAAACTTGGTCGTCCCGACCGATACTGCCTTGGCCAACAGCGCAGCGCTGACCGGATGCTCTTTGGCGTTGGCAGTCTTGAGGATGAGGTTGGCAAGTCGTTCAGCTTGCACAGAGTTGCGGAGCTTACGCGCCAGTGCGCAGGCCACTTCAACGCGTGCAAATGCCGGTACATGGATGAGGATTCCGGCTGCCACGGTGTGACTGAAAAATAACCGGCTTTGCACGCAAAATGGGTCGGCCAGATCCTGCGCGGCGATCCAAACACTGGCGTCCACTGTAGCCATAGTCATGCCTTGTCAAGCCGGTTGCGCCCCTCGTTGAGATGCTCGCGGGCGGTGGGACCGCGTGGAGCTGACTTCATCAACTTGTCGGCTTCGGCGAAACACGCCGTGAGTTTACGGGCTGCCGCGGCACGAGCCGATCCGGTGGCTGTCACCTCAGGTTGCAATGCCAAACGCAGACCATCGGTGACCAGATCCTTCATCTTTCGTCCAGTCAGTGAGGCATGAGACTTCGCTTCCCGATAAAGTTCATTATCAATCTCAAGAGTGGTTTTCATGCAGCCAGATTCCCAGATTCTCAGAAGTTTGTCAAATGGGATTTCCGCCATTTCAGCCACTTTTCCCTTGCCAAGCCGCCCCGCGGGTCTTCTTCTATGAAGCGCATTTCTGATCAGCATTCTTTTGTAATATCATGAGTCCCGACCCTGTATCCTAGGCACCCGCGAACGTGCGCCGGATCTATTACTTTCGTTGGGGCGCAAGTGCCACCGCCCTTCCCTTGCCGTGGTGGCGGCCACTTGGAGATCAGTCCGCAAACATCCTGACCAGCACAACATTCGCATCACCGGCTCGGCGCGCTAACGCATCGTCGCGGATTTGATTCACTGGTCTGTTGTGGTTAATGCCTCGGCAGCGGAGCGCACGCCAGCCTACATGGCACTGAAAATCGGCAGCGACAAGGGGGTGGCCTTTCTCAAGGCTCAAGGCATCAAGGCGGAGGAGATTCAAACGCAGACCGCCGCCATCACCGAGGAGTTTGAGTTGGTGAAAGAAGACAGAGTGCTGCCGGGAACCACCGTGGCTCTGCACTCGGAAAGGAACGTGTCGAAAGGTTTTCACGCAACGCAAGTGGTCTCGGTGAGTTCGGCGAGTGTACCGCTCATTGAGAAAGCCTCGCGCGAGATCACCACCTTGCTCGAACAGGGGGTATCCGTCACTTCGCGTTCTCCGAGTTACTACTACACCCGGCTGGGCGAACTTAAACTCGAGATGCTTACCGAAGCGGTCAAAGATGCCCGCATCCGTGCCGAAAATATCCTCCGCTCGGCTGGCAACGCCAGTGTTGGCAAATTGGTTGAGGCGGACATGGGCATCATCAATATCAACGCCGCCAACTCCACCGGCACCTCCAACGAAGGCAATCATGACACCTCTTCCTACGAGAAGGATATCATCACCATCGTTCACGCCGAGTATGAGGTGAAATAAAGGCGCCGCCTCAAGCGCATGGCTTGCTCGCTAGAAATTCGAGCAGCGCCGCGCGGCATTCCTCGCCGCAGGTTTGCAGCAGCAGGTGTGGCCCGTCGATCCAGTGATTGGTGGCCTCCGGAAAATGCCGCTCGAGTTGCGATTGGGCGTCCCAGGGAATGACCCGGTCCTGCCCCGCCTGCAACAGCAACACCGGCAGCCCCGTCAGCTCCGGGCAATTCTCCTCGCGCAGCGCCAGCACCACCCGCACCCGCTCGGCCAGCGTGGCGGATGGCATCAGGCCAGTTGCTTCCGTTAGAGACGTGAGCAACTCCTGAGAGGCCTCCTCGCCTGTTAGAAATTGTTTCAGCAGAAATGCCGGGGGGGTGAGTGATAGGATGGGCTGCAGCGGCAGCCAGCCGAGACCGCTAGGCTGGGGGCTGGCGCAAAACCCGCTGATGAGTACCAAGGCCCTGATGCGTGTGAACTCCTTAGCGGCCAGCAACATTGCCAGCGGTGTCGAGAACGATTCGGCCAGCAGCACCAGATCGCCAGGCGGCAGGGTGGGGGCGATGGCGTCCGCCAGCGACTGGTAATCCTGCGGCCCGTGGCTCGGCAGCGCCAGAGCCAGCGCCCGCATCCCGCCCCAATCCAAGGCCAGCGCCGATTCGAAAAGCCGGCCCGTGCCATCCAGGCCGGGGAGCATCACCAAGGTTGCGTGAGTCCTATGCATGGTGGACTGAGTTACGTGGTCAGCCCGCTGGTTCTTGCAAGCGAGATTGTCCGCAAGTGCCATTTTCCAGCAGTGAATCGAAATGCAGAGCAGCGGAGGCTGCGGAGTGGAGCGCCGAGCTTGTTTGAGTTCGTGAAAAATATGCCCGGCGTTTCTTACCTGCCAGCCAACGACTCTTTCCGCTTGCCTCTCCGCAGCCTCCGCCACTCAGCGTTCCGCTTCCATGGGAAATGACTCATGCCGCTGGCCAAAGTGAAATTTTTTTCACAAAATGACTTGCCGAGTCAATCAAGTCCGTGCAAATTCCTCACGAAACCTCAGCAAGTAGACTGATTTACTATGGATTGGGGTTTTGACTGCTCCGTTCTTTACCTGCACTGCCTGCCACCATGTCCGAAAAGCCCTTATCCGCCAACGAAGGAATCAAAATTCATAGCAACTACCTCCGCGGCACGATTGCCGAGGGGCTGGCCGACGCCACCAGCGCGACGCTGTCGGCCGACGACCAGCAGTTGCTCAAATTTCACGGTGCCTATCAACAGGACGACCGCGATCTGCGCTCCAGTCTGCGCAAGCAAGGCTTGGAGAAAGCCTACTCATTTTTGGTGCGGATTCGAGTGCCGGGCGGGGTGCTCAATGCGGCGCAATGGTTGGAGGTGGACCGCTTGGCCACCGAGTTTGCCAACGGTACGATCAAGCTGACGACCCGGCAGGCGTTTCAATTTCACGGGATCATCAAGTCCAATCTCAAGAGTACCTTGGCCGAGATCAACCAAGCCGCGCTGGACACCATCGCGGCATGCGGCGACGTGAACCGCAATGTGATGTGCCATCCCAACCCCCATCTGTCGTCGATTCACGCCGAGGTGCTCGCGCTGGCGCAGGGACTCTCCGACCACCTCACGCCGCAAACCCGCGCCTATCATGAAATCTGGCTCGACGGGGAAAGCATCCACTCCAGCGCGGAGGACGTGGAACCGATCTACGGCAAAACCTATCTGCCCCGCAAATTCAAAATCGCCATCGCCGTTCCCCCCTCCAATGACGTGGATGTGTTTGCCAACGACTTGGCTTTCATCGCCATCGCCGAGGCGGGCAAGCTCGTCGGCTTCAACGTCGCGGTCGGCGGCGGCATGGGCATGAGTCATGGCGTCGAAGGGTCATTCCCTCGCTTGGCCGAGGTGATCGGG
>WBXE01000206.1 GCA_008932955.1 Verrucomicrobiota bacterium | reverse complement strand
GTCCCGGCACCGAACCCTGCTTCGACCTCGACACCATGCTCGACCTGACCGCCCGCGCGGAGGTCAACGGCGTCAAATTTGATGGAGTCGACTTGTTTTTGTTCGATCCACATGTCTCTATCGACAGCAGCGAGGACGACATCAAGGCGCTTGCCGCCAAGATTCAGGCCAAGGGCTTTGTGGTCGGCTCGCTGGTGGCTCCCGTATGGCCTCCCACCGGCGGCGGTTCCGCCATGGGTAGCGCCAAGGACCGCGCCCAGTTCGTCGGCCAAATCCGCAAAGCCTGCCGCATCGCCGCTCAATTGCGCCTACTCGGGATCCGTCCCAACGGCCTCATCCGCATCGATTCCTGCTGCAGCATCGCCGAATGGGCCGCCGATCCCATGGCCAACTCCAGCCACATCGCCGCCACCTTCCGCGAAGCCGCTAAGGTCGCCGCTGACCACGGCGAGCAACTTGCCGCCGAAGGCGAAATTTGCTGGGGCGGCATGCATAGCTGGAAATACATGCTCCAACTCCTCGAAGCTGTCGGCCTCCCGGATGTCCTCGGCTTTCAGGCCGATATGGCCCACACCCTCCACTACGCCCTCGGCACTAACGCCCCTGAGCATCGCATCGTGCCACAGGCCTTCAACTGGGAGGCCGACACCCTCGCCGCTGCCTTGCGCGAAATGACCAGCGCCCTGCGCCCGTGGACGCTGGATTTCCACGTCGCCCAGAACGACGCCACCGTCAAGGGCAGCGGCAGCCACGACAAAACCGGCCGCCATTGCTTGGCCAACGACCCCAACGGCAAACTCGATATCGTGCGCGACGCCGGGTATTGGCTGCGCGATGACGCCGGCGAAGTGACCCGCCGAATCCGCCATATTTGTTGGGACGGCTGCATGTTTTCCAACGAGGTGATGACGCAGAGAGATACTTGGTCTAACATCCTCGCGGCGATGCTGCAGGTGCGTGAAACCCACGGCTGGAACGAATAACAAATGATATGATCATGAAATCACTCAATATCGGCATGATCGGCTATGGATTTATGGGCCGCGCCCACGCCAACGCCTTTCGCAAAGTCAGTAACTTCTTCGCCCTCGATCGCCAGCCGGTTCTCAAAGCCGTCTGCGGCCGCGATGCCACCAAAGCCAAGGAGTTTGCCGCACAGTGGGGCTTTGATTCCATCGAGACGGATTGGCGCAAGCTCATCGAGCGCGACGACATCGACGTGATCGATATCGCCGCCCCCAATGACATGCATGCACCCATCGCCATCGCCGCCGCCAAGGCCGGCAAGATGATACTGTGCGAAAAACCTCTAGCCATGAATGCCGCTGAGGCCCTCAAAATGGTCGCCGCTGTGGAAAAGGCGCAGGTCCCTAACATGGTTTGGTACAACTACCGGCGGGTCCCCGCCGTCACTCTCGCCAAACAACTCATCGACGAGGGCAGGCTCGGCCGGATCTTCCATTACCGCGCCAAGTTCCTCCAGGATTGGACCATCTCCAAGGACTTGCCACAAGGCGGGGCTGGCTTGTGGCGGCTCGATGCCAAAGTCGCCGGCAGCGGCGTCACCGGCGACTTGCTCGCCCATTGCATCGATACCGCGCTCTGGCTCAACGGGCCGATGGACAAGGTCACCGCCACCACCGAAACCTTCATCAAGCAACGCCAGCACACTCTCACCGGCAAGGTCGAGAGCGTCGGCATCGACGACGCCAGCTTGTTCCTCGCCCGCTTCGCCAACGGCTCGCTCGCCACCTTCGAGTCGACCCGCTACGCGCGTGGCCACAAGGCCCTCTACACCTTCGAGATCAACGGCGAAAATGCCTCTATCAGTTGGGATTTGCACGATTTGCACCGCCTCCAATTCTACGACTATCGCGATGAGGGCCGGGTCCGCGGCTGGCGCTCCATTCACGTCACCGACGCGGAGCATCCTTACATGGATAAGTGGTGGGTCCCGGGATTGCAGATCGGTTATGAACACAGTTTTGTGCACCAAGCCGCTGATTTCATCCAGGGTCTCGCCTCCGGCACCCCCACCGCACCCACCTTCCGCGATGGCCTTGCCACTGACTACGTCACCGACGCGGTTCTCAAGTCCGCCAAGACCGGCCGCTGGGAAACCGTGAAAAAATAATTCTAACACCCGATCCATATCTTCATGACCCAAGACTCCAGCACCATCCACAATGCCCTCGACCAAGGACAGGGCATCCTTCGCCTGACACCGACCTGGGTGCCTCGTTCGTTCTGCGTGCCAGGCCGCCGAATTAAACTCCATCCCGACGACTATTACGCCCTCGGCGGTCAGCGCGGCGGCATCGACGAGCGCTGGTTTTCCTCTACGACTCCCGCGGAAAATGGCCCACTCACAGGCAAGCATGAGGGCTTGAGCGCCGTCGTGTTCAAGGACGGCGCTGCCGAGACTCAGTTCCTGCTGCGCGACGCGGTGACGGAACTCAAGGGTAACCTCATCGGCGAGCGTTTGTGGCAAGCCCACCGTGCCTGGCCGATGTATTCCAAGTTCTTCGATAACCAAGGCGCTCTCCCCCATCACATCCACCATCGCAACGAACACGCCAGCCTCACCGGTCAGCAGGGCAAGCCCGAGGCGCACTTCTTTCCTCCTCAGCTCAACAACCATGGTGGCGACCTGCCCTACACGTTTTTCGGGTTTGCGCCGGGCACCACCCGCGACCAAGTGCGCGAGTGCCTGGTGAATTTCACCAAAGGCGATAACAAAATCACCAACCTATCGCAGGCCTATCGGCTTGAGCCGGGCACCGGCTGGGATATTCCACCGGGTATCCTGCATGCCCCGGGCAGCCTTTGCACTTACGAGCCGCAGCGCGCCTCCGATGTCTATGCCATGTACCAATCGCTCGTCGGCACCTCGATCGTCCCAAGCGAATTGCTCTGGAAGGACACCCCACCGGATCGCATGGGTGACATCGACTATTTGATGGAAGTCATCGACTGGGAGCGCAACGTCGACCCCGACTTCCGGACCAACCACTTCATGCGTCCCAAACCGGTTCGCCCGGTCGAGCAGATGCAGGCCGATGGCTATCAGGAAAATTGGATTTGTTACAACAACGAAGCTTACAGCGCCAAGGAACTGACGGTGTTGCCGGGTGCCAGTGTCACGATCAAGGATGCCGCAGCTTACGGCATGATCCTGATGCAGGGCCACGGCCGCATGGGCGTGTGGGAAATTGACTCTCCCGCGCTGATCCGCTTCGGCCAGTTGACTTACGATGAATTTTTTGTCAGCGAGCAAGCGGCCTGCGAGGGCGTCAAAATCACCAACCCCTCCCTGAGCGACCCACTTGTGATGCTCAAACACTTCGGCCCCCTCAACCCGGATCTCGTGATCGGCGCCTAGCAATTACATGGTGACAGATAAATACTAGAGAATCTCAGTTGTAGACTTGCATTAGGGACCTGAGAACCCGTCCTCTTGCCCTGGCACGCGCAACCTGCCGCATGAGGACCTACCTAGCAAGCCAATT
This sequence comes from Verrucomicrobiota bacterium, assembly GCA_008932955.1. GTDB lineage: Bacteria > Verrucomicrobiota > Verrucomicrobiia > Verrucomicrobiales > Akkermansiaceae > Luteolibacter. Next base: position 238 of record WBXE01000206.1, on the reverse strand, counting down.
GGCATACTCTCGCAACACGACTAACCCAGTCGCGCTGTTAGTGATTTTCAGACCCCCACGCGCAAATCCCGCACACAAAGGGACAGTCCCAAAGTGGAGAAACCGGTTGACCGCACATAAAGGGACAGTCCCAAAGTGGAGAAACCAGTTGACGGCGGGCGCAATCGGGGTGATATATCAAAATGAGACGGGCACGTTGGATTGTTCCTGTGACGCCTGGGTCGACAAGGCCAGTGAT
>WBXE01000205.1 GCA_008932955.1 Verrucomicrobiota bacterium | reverse complement strand
GGAGCCACCACATTCGTGTGGTGGTAGCGGAAGAGCGGCCCATGAATGATTGCCGAAGACTCGGTTCATGGGCCTTGCTTCCGCACGACGACAGTAAGGTCGTCGCTCCCTACCATGCCGCAGCCGGTCCAAGTGAGTCGGGAGGTCGATGGGTATGCGCCTGACGCTTGCCATTGGCCGATCATGGTCCGGGCCGATTCGGAGATCGCCCCTCCCTGGCAAACCGCCTTGCCGATACGCTGTGAAATTGCCAGCCGCCAAAATTTCGCTTTATCTCGGGTGGATCCCGGCGCAGACTGTGTCCGTCTTGCCACGCTAGGCGCGCTTGAATTTTCCAGCAGCTACCCTTTTTAACGCCCATCCCCCCATGTTCGGCACCCAACTTATCGACGACTACGCCCGCCAGATTTCGGACGAAAAACAGGCCTCGGTGATCAACGGGTCGGCCGCCGGCACTGAGAAGCGGCAGCAGGTGCTGCACCACGACTATGCGGAACCCGACGCGCTGCGGCGACTGGCCGGTTCTATTAAAGATCACACACTCCATCACCTCGGCGACTATCTGCAGCAAGCAGAACAGTCGCTCACCCAACGCGGCGTGAACGTCCACTACGCCGAAACCGACGAGGACGCGCGCCAGACGATTCTCTCCATCCTGCGCCAGCACCAGGTCACCAGCCTGACCAAATCCAAGTCGATGGCGGCGGAGGAAATCCACCTCAATCCGTTTCTCATTGAAAACGGGGTTGAGTGTTTGGAAAGCGACCTCGGGGAATTCATCATCCAGCTCGATGACGATATTCCCTCACACATCGTCAAGCCGATCATTCACAAGAACCGCCGCGGCATAGCCGACACGTTTCTGCGCGAAGGGGTGGCCGCGGATTACAACGACGACCCGCAAACCATCACCCGCCGCGCCCGCGTGTTCCTGCGGAAAAAATTCATGGATGCGCAGGCGTGCATCACCGGGGCGAATTTCCTCTGCGCGGATAGCGGCCGCCTCGTCCTCGTGACCAACGAAGGCAACACGCGCTTCGGCCTGGCACCGGTGCCAGTGCATATCGCGCTGGTCGGTATTGAAAAACTCATCCCCGCCGAACGCGATCTGTCGGTGTTTTTAAACCTGTTAGGACGCTCAGCCACCGGCCAGCAACTCACCGTCTATACCGAATTCATGAACGGCCCGCGCTCGGCTAGCCAACCCGACGGACCGGAGCACATGCACGTGGTGTTTCTCGACAATGGCCGCTGCAACGTGCTGGCCTCCAACTGCCGGGAAATCCTCCGCTGCATCCGCTGTGGTGCCTGCCAGAACGTGTGCCCGATCTATCGGCAGGCCTCAGGCCACGCCTATCGCTCGCCCTACGGCGGGCCGATCGGCGCGGTGCTCTCGCCTTTGCTCTTTGGCGATCGCTTTCCGGAATTGGCCGATCTACCCAAGGCCTCAACCCTCTGCGGTGCCTGCAACGAGGTATGCCCAGTGGATATCCCCATCCCCGACCTCTTGCTGCGCCTGCGCGACAAGGCCAAACGCGAAACCATCCCCTCACCTGCCGCGCTGCCGATGGCGCCCTTTGCCATGCTGGCCACCTTGCCCACCCTCTGGCGCGGCGCGATGACGATGTCCAAAGCCATGAACCATCTGCCAATCCAGGTCACTCCCGTCCAACCTATCCAGAACTGGTTTGGCCAACGCACGCTGCCCGCATCCACAGGCGGCGACTTCCGCAAATGGCTGAAGATGAGAAAGAAGACGGAAGACAGAAGAACGCTGCGCTCCCAGACAGAAGAGTAGACGCACCGGCCTCATCTTGTCTTCTGTCTCATAGTCTTCTGTCTTCCCCCAATAACCTCTAACTTTCCTCCCCCCATGTCCCGCGCCGCTATCTTTAAAAAAATTGCTTCCGCCACCGCCACTGTGACAGCCAAAGCGGCACGCCCGGACTATGATACCGCCCTGACCCACGCCGCATCCAAGCTCGCCGGCCACGATCTGGGGGAAATTTTTTCCCGCAACCTCGCAGCAGTCCATGGCCGATGCTTCCACACAGTGGCCGAGCTGGCGGATTTTCTAACGACCAGCGGCCAGCGCTTCGGCTATTGCGATCCGGCGCTTTACGAGCGGGTCGGCGCGCCGCTGGCGGCCGCCGGGCTGACGGTGGAGACCACCTACGAGCGGGTGCGCTACGATGAATATCAATTCGGCATCACCCGGGCCAGCGGCGCGATTGCCGAATCCGGCTCGCTCATTTTGGATGACGAGCGCACGTCGCACCGGCTCGCCGCGCTCTCGCCATGGGTGCACGTTGCGGTATTGGAACGCTCGGCGATTCACCGCACGATTGCCGACGCGCTGGCCGCCTTGGGCGATTCGCCCAATATCATCTGGGTCACCGGCCCGTCCAAGACTGCAGATGTGGAAGGAATTCTGATAGAAGGGGTCCACGGCCCCGGCGAGCAGATCGCGCTAGTGCTGTAAGGCCCGCGCCAGACGAGGATTGCTTTCACGCGGAACTCACGCGATGCTGTGGCGTGACGCAGAGGGTTTTAGGAGCTTGCCGCCGCTATCCCGCCCATTTTGGCGGCTGGGTGGTTTGCGCCCTGATCTTGGCGCTGAGTGGCTGCACTTCCCGGTACACTACGGTGAGCCGCATCAATACCCCCACCACAACGACTGCCGGCGACATGAGCGAAACGTTTGGCTATCGCCGCTGGATTTCCAAAACAAGCGAGCCGGACGTGATCATCATCGGCATCCATGGCTTCTGTGGCTCCTCCATCGATTACGCCAACCTCGGCGAGCACTTGCTCACCCATCAACCGAGTACCGGCTTGTACGCCTACGAAGTGCGCGGTCAGGGCAGCGACCCAATCCTCGCTCGGCGCGGCGACATTGGCGACGCCAAGGACTGGTACCGCGACCTATTCGCCTTCACTCAACTGGTGCGCGAACGCCATCCCAATGCCAAAATCGTCTGGTACGGCGAGAGCATGGGCGGGCTCATTGCCGCCCATGCGTTGCGGCACTCGCCCACGACCGACCAGCCCTGCGACGCGCTGGTGCTCTCGTCACCGGTGGTGCGCTTCCGCGACGATATTGCTGCCTGGAAAATCCAGTTGCTGCATCTGGCGGCTGAGACGTTTCCGCTGGCACGCATTTCGCTCGATGCCTTGTCCGGCGGACAGGACGTGCCCATGACCCAATCCACCAAGCACGCCAGCCAGGCTGAAAAAAATTCCTACAACATCAAGCTACACACACTGCGCTTGCTGGGCACCTTGGGCCGCCACATTGAGAGCATGAACGACTGCGCCGCCGCCCTGCGGGTGCCGGTGTTGGTTCTCCACGGCGGCAACGACTACTTCAACAGCGATGCCGACGTGCGCGGGTTTGTCGCGCACATCGCCCCAGGCGTCACCAAAACTTATCGGAATTACCCGCAGGCCTACCACCTGCTGATGTACGACACCCACCGGGAGCGGATTTTCCGCGACGTCGAGCACTGGCTCAAGCGGCTGCCCTAGCGCGCGCTGCGCCTCAGACACAAGACACAAGACACAAGACACAAGACTTGAAGACACGAGAGGAGAAATTTGAGCTAACGTCCCCATCTTGGGGTTTTCAAGGGCTCTAGCGCCCTCCAAAACTCAGTGTTCGACCTCAAAAGCGCCACTGGGCCGGGCAAGCTCAATTCCCTCAAATTGCGGTCAAGCTCTGGGTTTTCCGCGGGATTGTGCGTGACGATTTTTACCTCTGAGGCACTGATTACCACTGAAATCACT
>WBXE01000204.1 GCA_008932955.1 Verrucomicrobiota bacterium | reverse complement strand
CCGTAGGGAGCGACGACTTTATGGTCGTCGTGCGGAAGGACCGGCCATGAAACAGAGCCTTCGGCACGTACTCATGGGCCACCCTTCCGCTACCACCACAAGAATGTGGTGGCTCCTTAGCCCACGAATGTGGTGGCTCCTTAGCCAGAGTTGCTCCAAGTGCCACACCCGGCCACCGGGTTCGGCTGCTAGAAAGTAAATTAGAAACCACGGATTACCGGCATGGACGCGCAATCATCCACCGAGCTGACACGACTCCTCGCAGAAAACGCCGGGTTGCGCGCCCGCCTCGAGGAGGCCTTGCACGCCATCCGCGACGGCGAGGTCGATGCCCTCGTCATCGCCACCCCTGCCGGTCCGCAGGTGTTCACCCTGCAAGGGCTCGATGCCGAGTCCAACCGCTTGCGCGGCGAAATGCTCGCGTAGGTCGGCGACTCGGTCATTGTCGTGGATGACGAACAGCGGCTCACTTTCAACCGCTTCATGGTCGGCCGCGAGTTGCGCATGGTCGAACTCAAAAAGGAAATCAACTCCTTGTGCGCCCGAATTGGCGAGCCCCCGCGCTATTCGGTGGGGTGGTAGCAGGCGGCATTGACAGTTGCTGCCACCGCTGCCAAGCTCAGCCAGGCGTCCGATGCTCCATTCTCTTCTACAACCCGTTTCCTGGCAGCGCATGGATGATGCGGTGGCTAAGGTGCGGAGGCGCCTGTTGCACGCGAGCGCCAGCCTGCATGCGGCTGGCGTGCCCTACGCGGTGGTGGGCGACAATGCCGTGGCCGCCTGGGTCTCCCGCGTGGACGAGGCGGCGGTGCGCAACACGCGCGATGTGGATATCCTCCTGCGGCGCGAGGATTTTTCCCGCGCCATCGTCGCCATGACCGCGGCCGGCTACACCCACCGGAAAATTTCCTCCTTAGGTGGGGGGGCGATGGATGTTTTTCTTGAGGGGCCAGAGGCGAAAGTGCGCGATGCGGTGCATGTGCTCTTCGCCGGCGAAATGGTCAAACCCGATGCCGCGGCAGTCAATGCCTCGGTGGACGAGGCCGTGGATGCCGGGGATGCCGGGGATTTTCGCCTGATCTCACTGCCTGCCCTGGTGCGGATGAAACTTGCCGCCTGGCGCGACAAGGACCGGATGCACCTGCGCGATCTGGCTGGCGTGGGACTGCTGGACTCGGCGCTCGCCACCGGGCTGCCGCCGCTGCTGGCGGCGAGGCTGGAGTTTCTGCTGGCCAACCCCGAAGATTAGCCACCGCGTCGTTGGGTGAGTCCCGAGACTCCGGTTATTTTGCCGACGATTTCTTGGCTGGGACGGCGGTGGGTTTCCAAGTCCGGGTGACGGCCACCGCCACGCTGCCCTGGATGAGGGTGGAATGGCCGCTGCGCATGCCGGTGCTGAGGGTTTGAATGGTTTCGAATTGTTGGCGGATGATCAGCGGATAGAGCAGCGACAGCCAGACTTTGCCCGAACTGACCGAAACATCCTCGTCGATGACCTCGCCGTCGGGCCCGGGTACCGCTGCTTGCCGGTAGTGGCCGGTGACCGCAAATACTCCGCACGGGTGACCGCCGCTCGCCTCGAACGCCTCGAGCGTGAGTACCAGCGAACCGCTGGCACCTTCGCCCAGCAATAATGCCAGATCCTCCCCAGCCAATGGCACGCTGTCGCCTGGCTTGAGTCGGCGCTGGCCTAACCAATAATTGCGCGGCAGGACCCCGGCGGCGCTGCCCAAGACGGCCAGGTGGGGTTCGAGATTGCGGGCCAAGCCGGCGAGTTTGAAGTCGTTGGAGTGGATGGCCTTCCACCCTTTGCCATCGGTGACAAAGCTGCACTTGCGTCCTGTGAGTTCCTTGATGGCGGTCAATTCATCAGGAACGGCAGGCGCCGCGCCTGCCGCCGCCGCTTCTTGGTCAGCCTTCGCTTGCTCCAGCTTCGACTTCGCTGCCTTGACTTTTTCTGGCTTGGGCTTGGCCGCTGCCACCTTGGCGTCCTTGGCCGCTCTCGCCGCCTCGAGTTTGTCCGCTTCGGATTTGGTAAAGCCCGCGCTTTCAATAGTTAGATCCAGCTGCGTCCCCGTTCGCTGGTAACGGGTGGTAAAAAACCGGGTGCCGGAAAAGGCGGCCACTTGGTTGCCGATGGCGGATTTGACCACGATGCGTGCCGCATCAAACGTCAGGCGCCGCTCCTCCTTGACTTTGAGCTGCTCGGGAAACGGCAAATCTTTGCGAAAAATCGCGCCCTCCGGCGTTTGATCCACCAGCGCCTGCAGCAGCGGATCCGGCGGCACTCCCGCCGACTTGGCGGCCTTGGCGGCGGCTTTCGCCTCCATCGTATGTTTCGCCTGGCTGACCAGATCGCGGATTTTATCGCAGGAAACCACCGTCAGCCCGAGTGCGGCAATGCATAACAGGCGCTGGAGTCTCATGTCACCGGTGGGGTGGGGGAATGGTCGCGGCTGCGCTCAAGGCGCTGGTTCATCTCAGCCGCCGCGTTTTCCTCGCCCAGCTCGCCGACAATGACGGCCGGCACGCCTGCCACCGTGGTGTGCGGCGGCACATCGCTCAGCACGACGCTGCCCGCGCCGACCTTCGCGCCGGTGCCGATGGTCACCCGGCCGAGGATCTTGGCGCCGGCGCCGAGCAATACGCCGGAGCGCACGATCGGGTGGCGATCGCCTGATTCCTTGCCGGTGCCGCCGAGGGTGACTTCATGCAAAATAGACACATCGTCCTCGATGATGGCCGTTTCCCCTACCACAAACGAGGTGGCGTGGTCCAACAGGATGCCGCAGCCGATGCGAGCTGCCGGATGAATGTCCACGGCGAAGGATTCGCTGGCGATGCTCTGGAGGTAAAGCGCCAGCCAGCGCCGCTGGTCCTGCCACAATTGATGGGACACCCGGTAGGTACTCAGCGCCAGAAATCCTTTGAAAAACAACACCGGCTCCAATGGCGAGAAGCACGCCGGATCCCGCTCGTACATCGCGAGTAAATCCCGGGCGACACTGCGCACCAGCAGCGGATGTGCTTCAAACACCCCGGTGAATAGCGGTTCCAGGCATTGCCGCGGCATGTCCGTACGCGCCAGTCGGCGGCTAAGCCGTGCGCCCAGCGCGGTGGCCAGCGACGCGCGCGATAGGATCACATCCTCGACCAATGGCCCGAGCAAGGGCTCTTCGACCACCACGCGGCGGGCTTCGGCGCAGAGGGTTTGCCAGACCTCGGCCACATCGATGGCGCTGCCGAGGCACAGGTTGACCGTGTTCTTGCTCGCCGGATGGCTCGGGATATGTTGCATTTCGCCCATGAAAATTTCGCAGAAGTTGGAATACGCGTGCCGGGCTCTCACCCAGCTCGCCAAGCACCATGACGGCAGGACTGTTACACGACTTGAGGACCTTGCGCAACGAGAAGCCATCTCCAGGAGCTTTTTACTGCAAATTCTCAACGATCTGCGGCGTGCGGGGCTCATCGAGAGTTGCCGCGGTGCGGCCGGCGGCTACCTCCTCGCCCGCCCAGCCGAGGCTATCAGCCTGCGCCAAGTGGTCGATGCGGTCGATCCCTCACTGCTCCAAAACTCCGTCGCCACAGCCGGTGAATCCGGCCCCGCTATCCAATCCGTCTGGGAAAAACTCTCCCTCACCCTCTGCGATGCCCTCGACGAAGTAACCCTCGAAAGCATTTGCGCCGGCCAAAGCTCGCCGATGTTTTTCATCTGAAGCAGGCCAGGCCATCCTCACCAGCGCTCAATCTCGTCGCTGGCTAGACCGGTGATCGCGCTGATGTCTTTTGCGGAAAACCCTTTTACCTTCATGGCCAGCGCCATTTCACGTTGCATCTCGCTGCGGCCCTCGCTGCGGCCCT
>WBXE01000203.1 GCA_008932955.1 Verrucomicrobiota bacterium | reverse complement strand
GCCGGGCTGGTGAAGTGGCATGGCAAACAGCGGCGCAGCCAGCCCGGCGGGCAAGCGCAGGCGGGTCATCCAGCCGAGGTCCCCGCCGCAGTGGTTGGTGAGCGGATCCTCGCTGAGTTCGCTGGCCAGGGTGGCGAAGTCCTTGGTTCCCGCGCTTAGGGCGGCGAGCGCAGTGGCCAGCGTATGTTGCGCCGTGGCGGGATCGCGGTCGAGGATGGGCAGAAAGACGTGGCGGGCCGCCAAGCGCTCGGGTGTGGCGAGTTGATCCTGGTTGTGCTCAAACCATTGGCGAGCCTCCGCATCGGTCACGCCAATATGCGGGGCGATGCGCGACTCGACGTATTTATCCTGCTGGATGTGGGCGGCGAGGCGGGAGCGGAGGTCTTGGTCGCTGGCGATGCCTTGGGCAGCCATCGCGGCGGCCAATTCTTCTTTGCTAGTAAAACCGGCGCTGAAGCGGTTGAGCCGCGCGGTGATTTCCGCGTCGCTGACTTTGAGTTCGGCCGCATTGGCGCTGGCTTTGCTGCGCAGCAGTTCGTGGTCGATCAAGTCGTTGAGAGCGGCATCGCGGACGAGCTTGCGCTGTGGCCGGTCCAGCGCGGCGAGGGATTTGCCGTCGCGCCACAGCCGCTCGCGCAGTGCCCGCTCGAGCTGGCTGCGGTGAATGTTGTAGGCGGCCACCCGCGCGACAAGCGGATCGGCCAGGGTGGCGGCCAAGGGATGATGGGGGTCGGCCAGCTTGAGGCGGCGGCTCAGGGGGCCGCTGCAAAAGTACAGGTCGCAGAGCAGATAGCCCATGATCAGGCCATAACAGCCGGAGCGCAGGGCTAATTTACCGGGGGGCGACATGGGGAGAAGAAGACAAAAGAGGGGAAGACAGAAGACAGAAGACTTGAATACGAGTTGTCATGCGCGGTCCAAGGGTTCTGTTCTTGTCTTGCAGCGTAGCGGTCTTCTGTCTTGGAGCGCAGCGGTCTTCTGTCTTCAAGTCTTGTGTCTTCTAGCGGATTTCCACGCGGGTGCCGGGGCGGATGAGGGTAGGCAGGCGGATGGCGTCCCAGTTGGCGAGGCGGATGCAACCGTGGCTGCGAGCGCGGCCGATGGTTTCGGGATTGGCGGTGCCGTGGAGACCGATGCCGGGTTTGCTCAGGCCGGCCCAGAAGATTCCGACGGGACTGTTCGGTCCGGGGGGGATTTCCAGCGACTCCGAGTCACTGCTGCGTTTGCCGGTATCTAGGAGTTGTTGGTCATAGCGCCAGATCGGCAGCTCGACCGCATTTCTAACTTCCCAAACACCGAACTTGATGAAGCGCGCCTCCCCGGGAGTGATGGGAAATGAGGCGATGAGGCCGCGGTTGGGGCGAGGCGCGGCGGGCGCGGCGGCCGCCTCGGAGTCGCCGTCGGGCTCGGCCACCACCAAGGCGGCGGGGGCGGCTTCGAAGATGCGCACCTGGTTGATTTTGGTATCCACCACGGCATGGCGCAGGCTCATGACCGGATCGGACTTGTAGGTGGCGCCGGTGATTTTTTCGATAGTGAACGGCTCGACGTTGGGGACGGTGATCGACTGATGGGGCTCGAGTTTGTCGATTTTTTGATTGCCGTTGAGTTCGGCGAGATACGCCTCGTCGCAGTGGTAGCGCTCGGCCATAAATTCGCCGTTGCTGCGATAGCTCATCCGTTTGCTTTTGGCTTGGCGGGTGTACTTGGTGGGCAGGTCCGGATTCACCCAGTCCTTGATGCAATCCGGCACCACCGCCACTGCCAGCGGCGTGGGCACCGCCTGGCGCGCGGCGCTGAGCACGGCGGTCCAATCATCGAGTGGATAGCCGTGGGCCTCATTCCAAGATTGCACCGCCAATTCGGTGAAGCGCCCGGGCTTTCCGTCAATGATGCCGGGACCAAACCGCGAGTCGTCGAGGAAAATTTGCAGGCTCAGGGCCTCCTCGCCGGTCGGTTTGACGCTGGCCGCGACTTTCGGTTTTTCCGGTGTGATCGGGATATCCGGCGCATCGGGGTTGACCCGTGCGGGGTGCTGCGGCGGCGCGGCGGCTGGCTTGTTTGGTTGGGGGCGGCTGGCTGGCGGGGTCGGCGCGGCGGCGGGTTGGGCAGCGGCCAGCGCGGCGGGGAGCAGCAGGAGCAGGAGGAATTTGAACATGGAGGAAAATTCGGCAGCGGGTTAGGCGGGGAGCATGGCAAAGGCCGCGAGGCGGCCGGCGATAAGCGCGGGCACCACCGCGCAGACGATGATATCATCGCCTTCGTATTCGGTGGTGAGCACTTTGGCCTCGCGGTGCAACAGGCTGACGAGCTCGGCGCGGTGTTGCGGGATGCGGTAGTGGTGGCGGCACACGCGCTCGGCCAACACACGGGAACAGGCGTGGAGCAAGTCCTCGAGGCCCTGGCCTGTGACAGAGGAAGTCTCGATGGCATCCGGGAATTTTTCCCGCAAGCTGGCAAGCACTTCGGGATCGGTGACCAAGTCGATCTTATTCAAAATCGACAGGATGGGTTTGTCGCCGGCGCCCAGTTCCGCGAGCACCTCGAGGGTGGTGTCGTGAAAGCGCTCGATTTCCGGGGCGGTGGCGTCGTGGACGTGAATGAGGAAATCGGCCAACACGGCTTCCTCGAGGGTGGCCTTGAACGCCTCGACCAAGCGGTGGGGCAAGTTGCGGATGAAGCCGACGGTGTCGGTGATGAGCAAGGGTTGGCCATCGGGCAACTCGATGCGCCGGGTGGTCGTGTCCAGCGTCGCGAAAAGCATGTCCTTGGCCAGCACATCCGACCCGCTCAGAATGTTGAGCAAGGTGGATTTGCCGGCGTTGGTGTAGCCGACGATGGCCCCATGCGCGGTATCGACCCGCTCGCGCTCCTTGCGCTGGGTTTTGCGCTGCTTGCGCAGCACCTCCAACTCGCGCTTGGCACGGTCGATGGTCATGTAAGCAAGGCGCCGGTCCACCTCGATTTGCTTTTCACCCATTCCGCGCGACGTCCCTCCCCCGCCCTGGCCGCTTTGGCCACCGCCCGAGCCGGCGGACTCGCGGTCGAGGTGGCCCCACATGCGGGCCAGCCGGGGCAGGGCGTATTGCATGCGCGCCAGATCCACTTGCAGCTGTGCTTCCTTGGTTTTGGCACGCCTGGCAAAAATATCCAGAATCACCTCCTCGCGGTCGATCACGGTGAGGTCGGCGAGTTTTTCCCACTCGCGTTGTTGGGATGGGGCGAGGCCGTTGTCGATGATGATCACGTCGCACTCGTGGGCGCGGGCGAGTTCGACGAGTTCGGCGGCTTTACCGATGCCGCAGAGGAGTTTTTTATGGATTTCGCGGCTGCGGACGAGCACCGACTCGGCCACGGCGATATCGAGGGTGCGCACCAGTTCGCCGAGTTCCTCGAGCAAGGAACCGGCCTCGGTGGCTTCGCGCGGGTCGAAATAAATGCGCAGCAGCAGTGCGCGTTCGACCATCTCCGGTTTTTGTCTGACCTCAAACATCCGGAGAAGAAGTAACACACCCTGCCGCCTGCGGCCATGCGAATTTTATCCTAAAAATCGCGGTTGAAATGGCAAACCGACGTTATTTTCACCACGGATTAACGGATTAGAACGGATTACACGGATGGAAAGAAGAGGTTCAGAACTGAGTTAACGACCTCATTTTCGACGAATTGGTGAGCAAGTTGGATTCCCTTAATTCGTGGCGAAGAAACCACTGAAACACTGATTACCACTGAGTGCACTGATAAGAAATTGATGAATATTTCAGTGGTATCAGTGGGAATCAGTAGCTCAGTGGTAAAAATCGTTACGCACAACCCCTCAGAAAAAACCGAACTTTGACGTTCGGGATAATAGCAGACTCCTCTGGTTTGAGGTAATGACTGATAAGAAATTGATGAATATTTCAGTGGTATCAGTGG
>WBXE01000202.1 GCA_008932955.1 Verrucomicrobiota bacterium | reverse complement strand
GGCGTCGATCCTCTTGCACGCCTCATGGTCAAGAGGACAAAATGTCCCCTCTCCTCAAGAGGACAAAATGCCCCCTCTCCTCAAGAGGACAAAATGTCCCCTCTCCTCAAGAGGACAAAATGCCCCCTCTCCTCAAGAGGACAAAATGTCCCACCTCCTCATCGAGCAACTGACGGATTTGCGCGACATCGGGGATTGCGGGCGGCGGCGGATGCGTTAGTCTGCGGCCATGACGGTGGTAACGCGAGCGAGCGAGTTGACGGCGGCCTTGGCGGAATATGGTCGGCCGCGGCTGCTGGTGCCCACCATGGGAGCGCTGCATGACGGGCACGTGGCCTTGATCCGCCACGCCAAGGAACTGGCCGGCGCCGAGGGCACGGTGGTGGTTTCCATTTTTGTCAATCCGATCCAATTTGACCGGCCGGGCGACCTCGCGGCCTATCCGCGGCCGATGGAGGCGGATTTAGCGGCCTGCCGGGCGGCGGGCGTGGCGGTGGTATTTGCGCCGGAGGCGACGGCAATGTATGCGACGGACCGCTCGGTGACAGTGAGCGAATCGCGGCTCTCGCGCAACCTCTGTGGCGCGGCGCGGCCCGGGCATTTTGACGGCGTGTGCACGGTGGTGCTCAAATTATTTCTACTGTGCGGTTGCGACATGGCCGTGTTCGGCGAGAAGGATTTCCAGCAATTGGCGGTGATCCGCCGCATGGTCCGCGATCTGAACGTCCCCGTGACCATCGTCGCCCACCCCACCGTGCGCGAGACCGACGGCCTGGCCATGTCATCGCGTAACGTCCGCTTGGATACGGCCCAACGGGCCGACGCGCCTCGTCTCCGGCATGCCTTGCTGGCGGCGCTGGCGGCCTATCAAACCGGCACCCGCACGACCGCCGAGCTGCTGGCCACGGCCCGCCAAGTCATTGAGGCCTCGGCACTGGCACGCATCGACTACCTGTCACTGGTCGATGCCGAATCGTTGGAGGCCGTGGAGCGTATCGAGCGGCCGGCGCTGCTGGCCACGGCGGTATTTTACGGCGAGGTGCGCCTCATCGACCATGTGCGGCTGGCGCCGTGACGGCGGCTACTTGCCGCCGGGTTCGGGCACCACAATACTGGGAGGAGGCGGCGCGGGCTGGCCGGCCGTTTCCTTGAGGTGATCCTTAATTAGAAACCAAATCGCGACCGCCAGCAGGAGTGACAGCAGCTTGGCGATCCAATTTTTCGGAGGGGATATTTTCATAGGCGGTGTTGCCGGTTAGAAAGATTTTGGCGAGGTTTTCGCGGAATTGCTTTTCGGTTAGATTGCGTTCGATGCGGCCCTCCACGCAGATGGAGATGCCGCCGGTTTCCTCGCTGACGACAACGGTGACGGCGTCGGTTTCCTCGGCGAGGCCGATGGCGGCGCGGTGGCGCAAGCCGGTGGAGCGGTCGTGCATTTCGCGTTGGGTGACGGGAAACACGCAGGCGGCGCCGGCGATGCGGTCATCGGCGATGATCATACCGCCATCGTGCAGCGGGGTTTTGGGATGAAAAATGGTGAGGGCCAACTCGGGCGAAAACTGGGCATCGAGGGGCACGCCGGTATCGAGGAATTTCTTCAGACTGATACCGCGCTCGATGGCAAAGAGCGCGCCGATACGTTTTTTAGACAATATGATGACCGCGTCGGCCAAGCGTTCCAAGAAGGCCAGACGGCGTTTGCTCGAATAGGAGAAAAAACTCTGGCTGCCCAAGCGGGCCAGGGAATCCCGCAACTCGGGCTGGAAAATGACCACCAAGGCAAACGCCAACAAGGCCGTCGCACGCGTGACGAGCCAACTAATCACGGTGAAATTCGCCACTGAGGAGACCAAGCTGAGCACCACAATGATGATGCCCAAGCCCACCAAAATCTGCGCCCCACGGGTGGCACGGAAGGCCCGGTAAATTTGATAAATGCACAGCGCGAGAATGAATATCTCGATCCCGTTGCGCCAGTTCTCTTCAATGAATTTCCACATCGTAGTTCGCCGGGGAAGCTAGCCTGCATGCGGCACGCTGTCACTCGGAAAAATTGCCGCTGGGCGACAGCGGAAAAATCCCCACCTCGCCGGCTTTAAGGCGCAGCTCTTTGGGAGCGCTGGCTTTAGCCGGCATTGCCCATGCGCAGAGCAAGGGCCCGACGCTTGGCGGCTTGGCTCTTGCGCGTTCCGTGGGCAGGCCGGCTCAAGCCGGCGCTCCTTAAGAAAGAGCCGGAGCCGCCGCCAGCGCCTCAGCGAGAGCCGGGTAGAGGGCGCTTGGCGTCTTAAAAATCCCCAGCACTTCCGCGGCCCGCTCCACTTGACCCTGCCAGCGGTAGATGGATTCCACCCCAGGCAACAAATTCACGCATGCTGCTAGTTGCCTTTCGACCATAGCTGTGGCAATCTGTCGCGCCTGCAGCTCATCAGGAAAGGTGCAGAGCACCAAAATCATCGTTTGCATGGCCCCAGAGCTACCCGTTCCACAGTGAAAATGCCAGTTATTCCATGAAATCCGGATTTCTAGAAAAGCTAGTGTCGCGGCTCGACCGGGTGGAACCGGGTGAGGTGCAACAGATTTTAACGCGCCTGATTCGAGAGAAAGGGTTTCTGGAAAAAGTTTTTGAAGCGCTGCATGAGGGCGTCATTATCCTCGACGCTCACGGCACCATCGGTTTCCTCAACCACGCCGCCTGCCAATTTTTCGGCCTTGAGCCGCAACGCGCCGTCGGCGACAAACTCTCATCGCAGGTGCGCGGCCTAGATTGGGACAACCTCGCCAAGCCCGGTCGCTCGATCAGCCGCGACCTGGAGGTGTTCTATCCGGAGAGCCGCTTCCTCAATTTCTATCTGGCACCCATCACCGACAACGGGTCGGAAGCGGAAAACCTCGGTTACGTGATGCTGGTGCGCGATGTCACCAGCACCCGCGCCGAGGCCGAGGAAACCTTGGAGTCCGAACGGCTCAACGCCTTGACACTGCTGGCCGCCGGCGTCGCCCACGAAATCGGCAATCCACTCAACTCGCTCGATATCCACCTGCAACTCCTCGGCCGCAAATTCCGCAAATTGGCCCCCGCCGACCGCGCGCCGCTGGAGGACAGCCTGGCCACCGCCCGCGAGGAAATCCAGCGGCTCGACACCATTCTCAAACAATTCCTGCACGCCGTGCGGCCGACCGCCCCGCAGCGCGAACGCCACGACCTGCACGCCCTGCTCCACCAAACGCTGCACCTGCTCGAACCCGAACTCTCATCCCGCCATATCGCCGTGCAACTTGAGCTCGCCGAGGGCCTGCCCGCTGCGATGATCGACCCCGGCCAATTCCAACAGGTGTTCTACAACCTGATCCGCAATGCCTATCAAGCCCTGCCGGCCACCGACGGCCGCATCACGGTGAGCACCCATTGCAACGACTACGAGTACCGCATTGCCATCGAGGACAATGGCAGCGGCATTTCCCCCGAACTCATGGGCGCCATCTTCGAGCCCTACCGCAGCACCAAAGCCTCCGGCTCCGGACTCGGCCTGCTCATCGTACGGCGCATCGTGCGCCAACACGGCGGCGAAATCGAACTCGATAGCGAAGTCCACCGCGGCACCCGCGTGACCATCCACTTACCGCGCTCCGACCGCACGGTGCGCCTCCTCGCCACCCCGGCAATTGAGTTATGAGAAAGACAGAAGACCGCTGCGCTCCAAGACAGAAGACCGCTGCGCTGCAAGACAGAAGACCGCTGCGCTGCAAGACACAAGACCGCTGCGCTGCAAGACAAGAGCAGAGCCCTTGGACCGCGCATGGCGCTTCTTGTTCCTTTCTTCTGTCTTCTGTCTTCCCATCTTCGGTCTTTTTCGCATTTTCCCACATTGGCAAAGACACGACAATAAGGTCGTGGCTCCTCAGCACATGGCGTCTCTTGTTCCTTTCT